>JAUHWK010000065.1 GCA_030424555.1 bacterium
GAGGTCGACCGACAGAGCCACCGCCATCGGCTCGCCGCCGAGGGCCGGCGGCTGACCGCGGCGCTGTCGGCGAGCCGCAACGCCACGGTCAGGCAGCGATGGCACGAGGCCGCGTAGACAGCGGCGCGAAGAGATCCCGATGCGAGGGATCAGAGGGCCAGCTTGTGCGCGTTGAGCTTCTCGTAGTAGGGAAGACACCGCTCCAGCAGGGGCTCGAGGGCCTCGTCCAGCGGCTCCTCTGAAGGTCGAAAGGGTGTGAACCCGCTCGAGTTCGCGATGCTCGTGTACCACGTCTCGGACCAGCTCTTGCCGTCTCCCGAGCTCGTATCTCCCCGCAGCGTCGATCCCTGTAGGTTGGGCTCCCAGGAGAGCATGCTCTCCGAAAACGGGACTCCCAGGCGCCCACAGAGCACGCGCAGCACATCGGCAGGAGCGCGGGCCAGATCGTCGGAGTGCACGATGAGCGGCCTCTTCCCCTCGATCCGCGTGACGTCTTCCACCAAGCCCCACAGGATGTCGATCCCGATGTCTTCGAATGTGACCGGCCGGTCCTCTCCGTAGCGAACGAGCACCTTCTTGTACGAGACCAGGATGTCCTTCGGGTGCCGGATCAGGAAGAAGTTGGTCAGGGACGCCAGCCAGTCGCGACCGAAGGCGGGCAGCACCGTGCGGCTGATGTGTCGCTGGAAGACGTAGCGCCCCTCCGGCAGCTCCCGGGTCATGGCCGCGATGACCTTCGTGTAGTCCTGCTCCCAGTCCGCCTCGACGCGCGGGTGTCGATGCTCGGGAGAGGCGTTCCCCGTCGCGAGGAGGTAGGCACCGTAGAGGGGCGTGTCGAAGATGGTGCATCCCTCGAGCTGCTCGAAGGCGCGCGTGATCACCGTCGACCGGCTGCGTGGGCAGTTCCACATGGCGATCTGGCGGCTGGGGTCGGGCTGATCGAGCGTACTGTTGATCATGTGGGCTCCTTTGCTGTGACCCGTCGCAGGTGCTCGAGGAGCACCCGGGCGATCTCTTGGACATGGGGTTCGACGATCATCGTGAAGTGGCCGCCGGAGATCTCGTGGTGGTGGAGGGGGCCAGCGCACGCCGGGGTCCAGCCCCAGCCCGGCTCATCCGGTGTGACCAGGGGGGCTATCTCGGGGTGGAGTTCGCGCGCCTTGAAGAGCAGGAGAGGCAGCGGATGGATCTCGCGGGGCTGGTAGGTGGCCTCCGCCGACGTGGTGGCCCGGTACAGCGCGAGGATGCGCTCCAGCTCGCTGCGGCGGATGCGGGTCCCCGCGGCGTGCAGCGCTTCCAGGCATCGAGTCACCTGCTGGCTGGGGGTCAGCGTCTGCATTCGCTCGAGGCTGAGGTCCTCGCGGATCTCCCGAGGGAGCCCGCGCGCATCCGCCAGGCTGCGGATGTGTCGCGCGTAGCCTGGAGCGGCCGCATAGTCGGTCGAGCTCGGGGCGAAGGGGATGTCGATCAGCACGACGAGCTCGACGCGGTGGCCCGCGCGGTGCAACTGCTGGGCGATCTCGAAGGCGACCTTGGCTCCGGTGGAGAAGCCGCCCAACAAGAACGGCCCGCGGGGCTGAACCTCCATCAGATCGCGCACGTGGTGGGCGGCGATCGCCTCGATGGTCGTGTGCTGCGCAGCCGGGTCCTGGTAGCCGGGCGTCTCGAGCGCGAAGAACGGGCGCGCCTCTCCCAGCGCCCTCGCCAGCGGGAGCAGGTTGAACACCGGCCCCGCGGCGCCAGACACGAACCACAGCGGGGGCCACAGCCCGTCTCGTTGAAGAGGGCGCACGGTCGTGTCTTCTTCTGATTCCAGGGGGACGCGTGGCGCCAGCGCAGCGCTCAGGGCACCGGAGAGGTGACGGGTGAGCGCGCTCCTCGTCGGATGGCGGAAGAGCAGCGTCGCAGGGAGAGCGATCTCCAAGGAGTCCTGGAGGGTACCCCGCAGCTCGATGGCGCCCAGCGAGTCCAAGCCGTAGGCCACAAGCTCGGTCTCCGGATCGATGTGATCGATGGATGACTCACCCAGGGCCCGGGCGATGTGGGCCGCGATGTGCGCCTCGAGCAGGGCCGGGCGATCTTCCGGGCGGGCTGCGAGCCAGCGCGCTCGGAGCGAGACCGTGGGCGTCTTCGGCTCGGGGCCGGCGCGGAGCGCCAGGCGAGCGAGCACCGGCGGCGGCTGCTCCCCACCAAACCACTGGCTCGGGGGCGTCGGGACGACCGCCACCTGGCCCTGCGTCGAACCGAGCAGGGAGAGCAAGGCCTCGAAGCCTTCAGCGGGCGGGATCGCGTCGTCGCGGCGCAGCTTGCCCGACGCCGCCAACCCCGCGGCCATCCCCGCCCCGGCGAACGCCCCCCAGTCGACGCTGAGGGCCGGCAGCCCCTGGCTACGCCGGTGGGCGGCCAGGGTGTCGAGGAAGGCGTTCGCTGCGGCGTAGCTCGACTGCCCCGGGTTCCCCAGGAGCCCGCTCGTCGACGAGAACAAGACGAAGGCGTCGAGTGGCTGGTCGGCGGTCCCTCGGTGGAGGTTGATGGCCCCCAGGACCTTGGGCGCGAGCACCGCGTAGAGGCGGGCTGGCGACTGCTGCATCAAGATGCCGTCATCGAGCACACCGGCGGCGTGGAAGACCCCACGGAGGGGGAGGTCGGCTGGCATGCTCCGAAGGATCCGCGCGACCGCTTCGGGCTCGCAGACGTCCGCGGAGACCACGCGCACCCGAACGCCGTGCCGCTCCAGAGCGCCGAGCTGCTCTGCTGTGGCTGGATCCGGGGGGCGTCGCCCCATGAGGATGAGCTGCCCAGCGCCTTGCTCGGCGAGGACGGCGGCCAATTGGCGCCCCAGATGACCCAGGCCCCCGCTGATCAGGTAGCTGGCGTCGCGGCGGATGAAGCCCGGCGTCGCGTCGGGCGCCTGCAATGGGAGCAGCCGCAGCACATGCGGCACGCCCCCGCGCCGGATCGCGAGATCCTCGCCTGCCCGACCATCCCCCAGCGCCGCCGCGATCGCAGGCGCGGCGGCTCGCCCGGTGTCCTCGAGGTCGAGCAGCCGGCAGGACAGCTCGGGGTGCTCCCGGCGGGCCACGCGCCCGAGCCCCCACAGCCCGGCGCCGGCCAGGCCCGTCACTGGCTCTCCCGGCTCGACCGACTGAGCGCGTCGGGTCGACAGGAGGAGCGCCGGCGCCTCGTCCCCCGCCCGCACCAGCGCTTGGAGGAGGAGCAGCGTGTGCTCGAGCAGCGCGGGCGCCCGATCGGCGGAGGGCGTCGCGGCGCCCCACAGGGAGACGATCCCGTCGACCTCGGACTCTTCCCGGAGCAGCCGATCCCAGTGTGAGGGCTGGTGGGGGTCGAGCTGCACGTGCCGCGCTTCGGGCCGCCGGAAGGTGGCGCCGCGGCTCACCCGCACCGGGTCGAAGCCCATCGCCGCCAGCTCGCTGGCGACCTCTTCGTCGTCGTCGAGCACCAGCAGGCGCGCCCCGCGCACCGGCTCGCCCTGGAAGGCATCGGGCTGCCACGCGGGTTGGTACAGCCACCTCCGCCAGCGCCCCGCCACCTCGATGCGCGGCGCCGCGCGGACGGTGAAGCCGCGAAGCTCCACGAGGGGCAGCCCCGAGTCGTCCGTCAGGTGGATGTCCCACTGTGAGGGGCCGGTTCGAAGGACACGCCCCCACCCTCGGGTCCCCGCCCGGACCGCTCGGGGCCAGGTGAACACGGCGGTCGCGCTGAAGGGCAACCGGGCGGAGTCGGGCGCGGAGATCGCGTCTGCGTAGTGGGTGCAGTCCGTGAGCTGAAAGGCCGCGTCCAGGAAGCCGGGGTGGAGCGGCAGATCCGGGTCGGGCGGGTCGAGTGACAGCCAGCCCAGCGCGCGGTCCTGGTCGTGGTGGATCGCCTTGATCCAGCGAAAGTGAGGCCCGAAGTCGTAGTGCCGCAGGTGGGCCGCCGCGTAGTGCGCCTCGGGCGCCACTCGGCTCGGGAGCTCGCGCTCGAGCGCCTCGACGTCCAGCGGCGTGGGGCGGCCCGGGGACGGGCGCGGCCTGAGGCGGCCGATGGCGTGCGTCGTGTGGCCCTGGCCTTCGAGGCTGATCAGCTCGAACTCGGACCACCCGTCGTCCGAGGGAGAGCGCAGGAGGAGCTGCAGCCGCCGGGCCCCGTGTTCGGGCAGCACCAGCGGCGCCGGGAACACCAGGTCGCGGATCTCCACGCCCTGATCGGGGTCGCTGAGGGCCGCCGCCTCGAACAGCACGGCGAGGTGGCAGGCGCCCGGCACGACCACCTGGCCGAGGACCACATGATCCGCCAGGAACGGATGCGTGGCCAGGCTCAGGCTCGCCTCGAAGAGCGTGCCCCGGAGGAGCGGCGACCGCGTCACCCGGTCGATCAGCCCTGACGCGGGCTCGGTCTCCACCGCGCGCCGCGCGCGAGGGCTCGCGTGATCGGCCATCCAGTAGCGGCTGCGCTGGTACGGCACCGCAGGCCCTCGGACCTTCTGGCCCGCGGGGTTGACCGCGGACCACACCGGATCACGCCCGCGGGTGTAGAGCCGGGCGAGGGTCGCGAGCACCTGGGCGCGCTCGCTCCGCCCGGGCCGAATGGAGGGGAGCCAGTCCACCCCCGCATCTGGGAAGGCGCGGCGGGCCATGCCGCAGAGGGTCGGCTTGGGCCCGATCTCGACGAAGCAGTCATAGCCACCGTCGAGCAGCGTCTGGAGGCCCTGGTAGAAGCGCACCGGCGCCCGGATGTGGCGGCCCCATCGCGCGGGGTCGACGGGCCCGCCGGGGACCGGTTGCCCGTCCAGGTTCGACACCCAGGTCACCCGGGGGGCGGCGTGCTCCAGGCCACCCGCGAACTGGCGAAACGCAGAGACCACCGGCTCCATCATCGGCGAGTGGAAGGCGTGAGAGACCGTGAGCGGTTTCGTCGCGATGCCCAGCGCCTCGAGCTGGCTGGCGGCCCGACGAGTCGCCTCGATCTCGCCGGAGAGGACCACACTCTCGGGTCCGTTGATCGCCGCGATCGACAGCGGCAGCCCCCACTGCTCGACGAGCGGCGCCAGCGTGGCCTCTCCGGCGGCGACCGCCAGCATCGCTCCCCCAGGCAGCGCGGCCATGAGCCGGCCCCGCTCCGCCACGAGAGCCAGGCCGTCTTCCAGCGAGACGACCCCCGCCACGCAAGCGGCGAGCAGCTCTCCGATGCTGTGGCCGAGCACCGCGTCGGGCTGGATGCCCCACGCAGCCCAGAGCCGGGTGAGCGCGTAGCCCATCGAGAACAGCGCCGGCTGGGCGACATCCGTCCGGTGGAGGGCTGCGCTGGCTCCCCCTTCGCCGAACATCAGCGACAGGAGCGGTCGCTCCAGCCGAGGCCTCAGCAGCGCGTCACAGCGGTCGAGCGCACGGGCGAACACCGGCTCTCGGCGGTACAGCTCCCGCCCCATGTTCAGCGCCTGCGCGCCCTGGCCGGTGAACAAGAACGCGATCCTGGGCCGCCTCGCGGTGGGCTGCGGTGGGTCCGCGGCCAGCGCCGCCAGCCCCTCCCGCAGCTCCGCCTCGTCTGCCACGACCAGGCCGGCGCGGTGCCTGAGGTGCGCGCGCCCCAGCGCAGCCGTGGCGCAGAGATCGGCCAGCGACGCCCCGTCCGCTGGCCGATCGAGCCAGCGCGCCGCGAGCGCGCTGAGGGCCGCTGGCGTGTGAGCGCTGAGGGGGAAGAGGCAGGGGCCCGGCGTGGGCGCAGCAGCGGGGCCGGGCACCCGCTCCGGCGCCTGCCCGACGATGACGTGGGCGTTGGTGCCGCTGAAGCCGAAGGCGCTGACGCCCCCGATGCGCAGCGCGTCGGCCCACCGGCTGTGCTCGGTCACGACCTCGACGGGCAGCTCGTCCCAGGGGATGTGCGCGTTCGGCGTGTCGAAGTGCAGACTGCGTGGAATCTCGCCTCTCTGCACGCACAGGATGAGCTTGATGAGCCCGGCCACGCCCGCTGCGTTCTCCAGGTGGCCGAGGTTGGACTTCACGGTGCCCACGCGCAGCGGCGTCGGGCGCTGCCCGATCGCGCGGCCGATGGCCCGGATCTCGATCGGGTCGCCGAGCGGGGTCCCCGTCCCGTGCGCCTCGATGTAGCCGATCTGTTCGGGTGGGATCTGCGCGTCCGCCATCGCTCGAAGCAGGAGCTTGCGCTGGGACTCCCCGTTCGGCACCGTCAGCCCGGCGCTGGTGCCGTCGTGGTTGACCGCGACGCCGCGGATCACGGCGTGGACCGGGTCTCCATCTGCCAGCGCGTCGTCGAGGCGCTTGAGCACCACCACGCCGCAGCCCTCGCCGCGCACGTAGCCGTTCGCGTCGGCGTCGAAGGCCCGGCAGCGGCCATCTGGCGAGAGCGCCCCGGTGCTCCCCAGCAGCAGGAAGAGCTCGGGGCTCAAGTTCAGCTGCACCCCGCCGGCGAGCGCGAGATCACAGCGGCCCTCACGCAGCGCCTGGGTGGCCAGCGCCGTCGCGACCAGCGACGAGGAGCACGCCGTGGAGACCACCATCGACGGGCCCTGAAGCCCCAGCAGGTACGAGATGCGCCCCGCGGGTGCGTTGGTGTCGTTCCCCGTGAGCAGGTGGTGGTCGCCCATGCGGCCCGGATCGGTGGCCGCGTACTCGCCGTGCAGGCGCCCGAGCCCGACGTAGACGCCGGCGGCCCGGCCTTCCAGGCTGTCCGGAGGCAGCCCGGCGTCTGCCAGCGCCTCCCATGCCACCTCGAGGAGCAGGCGCTGCTGCGGGTCGAGGCTGAGCGCCTCGCGGGACGAGATCCCGAAGAAGTGCGGATCGAAGTCCGCGACGTCGTCCAGGAACGAGCCATGGCGCGCGGTCGTCTTGCCCGGCGCCTTCGGGTCGGGTGCGTAGTACTGGCTGTGATCCCACCGATCCTGGGGGATCTTCCGAACCGCGTCGACCCCGTCTCGGAGCAGACGCCAGAACGCGTCCGGCGTCGACGCCCCCGGGAAGCGGCAGCCCATCCCGATGACCGCCACCGGGACGTGCTCGGGCGTCTGCGCCTGCTCGAGCCGGGCCTTGAGGTCTCGGATCAGGCGCAGCGCCTTCGTGAGCGCGGCGCGCTGCCCGCCCGATTGCTCACTCATGAACCCTCCGAGGTCGCGCCGAGGCGCCGCTGTCCGCCGCTGTCCCCCTCATGCCTCCTCCGCCTCGATCTCAGCCATCAGCAGGGCTTCGAGCTCCTGGTCGGTGAGCGTCTCCAGGTCCTGGCCCGACACGTCGACGCTCTGCGCCTCGGCGACTGTCTCGGGCGGCCTGCCCTCCGCCTCGGGCGGTGTCCAGCCGATCACCTCGCGCAAGACGAACCGAGCGAGCTGCTGGAGGTTGGGGTAGTCGAAGACGATCGTCGCGGGCAGCGGCAGGCCGATCTGGTCTTGGAAGCGGCTGCGAGCCTCGATGGCCATCAATGAGTCCATCCCCAGTTCGAACAGCCGCTGCTTGGGGTCGATCTCCGCGCTCGAGCCCAGATCCAGCACCGCTGCCACCTCTGCCCGGAGCGCAGAGAGCAGCAGCGCCGTCGCCGCCTCCTCGTCGCCCAGTGCGGTCAGCTGCGATACCAGCCCGGCGCCGCGCGGCGCCTCCCCCGGGTCGCCCGCCGCGCGATGCTCGCCGGTGCCTGCCAGCTCTGAGAGCAGCGCAGGTGGAGCGGGGTACAGCGCCGAGAAGGCGTCCCAGTCCTCCACGGGCATCACCAGGCGCTGGGCAGCGTCGCCCTGCAAGAGCTGGCTCAGCACCTGCAACCCGCGGACCGGGTCGATGACCTGCTGCCCGTCGAGCTTGATGGCGTCCGACGCGGCGGCCATCCCCGCTCCGGCCCAAGCCCCCCAGTTGACGGTGAGCGCCGGCAGCCCGAGGCCGCGGCGGTAGTGGGCCAGCGCGTCCATGTAGGCGTTCGCCGCTGCATAGTTGGCCTGACCGGCCGTGCCCACGGTCGCGGTGGCGGACGAGAAGAAGACGAAGAAGTCCAGCCGCACCCCCGACGTGAGCTGGTGCAGGTGCCAGCTCCCCTGGACCTTGGGGGCCAGCACGCGCCGAAAGGCCGCCTCGTCGAGCGTCAGCAGCCCGCGGTCCTCCAGCACGCCGGCAGCGTGGATCACCCCCGCCAGGGGCAGCGTGCGTTGCTTCAGGGCGGCTTCGAGCGCAGCGCGGTCTGCGACATCCGCCTGGGGAAGGCTGAGCCGGACCCCCCGGGCGCGCAGGTCGTCCAGGCGGGCCCGAGAGGCATCCGTGGGCCCGCGTCGACTCAGCAGGATCAGCTCACTGGCCCCGGCCGCCGCCATCCACCCGGCCACCTCCAGGCCGAGGGCCCCCGTCCCTCCGGTGACGAGGTAGCTGCGATCCCCGCGAAGGCGGAGCGGCTCCGGCGACGAAGGGCGGTCCAACGCAGGCAAACGCAGGACGAGCTTGCCTCGATGGCGGGCGGCCGCCATCGTCCGGAAGGCTTCGGAGGCCCGATGGATGGGGACGACGGTGTGCGGCAGCGGCGTGAGCACGCCGTCACCGGCGAGGGTCATGACCTCTTCCAGAAGCTCGGCCATCACGCTGGGATCTCGCCGGACGATCTCGGACAATTCGAACAGGTGGTAGGTCACGTCTGCCCGGTACGCGGCCACTTGCTCGGCGCTCCACACGTCCCGCTTGCTCATCTCGATGAAGCGGCCGCCCTCCGCCAGAGCGGTGAGCCCCGCCGCCACGTAGCCCTCGCCGGTCAGGGCGTTGAGCACCACGTCGACCCCCCGCCCGACGGTGTCCGCCAGCACCTGCTCGGAGAAGGCGGTGGTCCGAGAGTCGTAGATGTGCGCGATGCCCTGCTGCCGCAGGAATGGCCACTTGGGTCGGCTCGCTGTGGTGTACACCTCGGCGCCTGCGCGCCGCGCCAGTTGGATCGCCGCCTGGCCCACGCCCCCTGCACCGGCGTGGATGAGCACCCGCTCGCCGGGCCGAAGCCGGGTCAACCGCTCCAGGGCGAAGACCGCCGTCGCGAAGACGCCGGGCAAGGTCGCGGCCTCGGCATACGGCATCCCCGCAGGGAGCCGCGCCGCCAGCCGCGCGTCGAAGGTACAGGTCCGACCAAAGGACGAGACCGGGCCCGCCACCGCCACCGCGTCGCCGACCTCGAACGCCGCGACGCCCTCGCCGACGCCCACCACCTCGCCGACGGCCTCGTTGCCCAGGACGTCGTCGCTCACCGCCCCCAGCGCGCTCAGCACGTCCTTGAACGACAGCCCGGCGGCTTGCACCCGGATCTCGATCTCCCCCCGGCCCGGCGCCCGCCGCTCACAGGGGACCAGCGCCAGGCTGTCCAGGTTGCCGGGGGAGCGGGCCCGAAGTCGGAAGCCGCCGCCGGGTACGGGCGGAGCCGTGGCCTTGGCCAGGCGCGCCACGAGGCGCTCGCCGGCGCGGAAGGCCACCTGCTCTTCCCGGGGCTGGCCCGCCTCGTGACCGGCCCTCAGCTCGGCGAGCAGGGTCTGTGTCTGGACCTCGGCGTCGAGATCGACGAGCCTGGTGTTCAGCTCCGGGTGCTCGAGGGCGATGATCTTGCCCATCCCCCACAGCGGCGCCTGGGCGACGTGCTGGACACCCCGGCCGTCGCGGTCGGGCTGGGCCAGGCGCGTGATCAGGCGGAGCGACGGCGGACGGGCCAGGGCGAGCAGCGCCCGGGTCAGGTGCAGCGCGCTGCCACAGCCGAGCGTGAACGCAGCGTGATCGTGCTGTGGTCCTTCGAGATCCAAGGCCCACAGATGAGCCACTCCGGCCCAGTCGTCCGAGGCGAGCAGCCGGCTGTAGTGGCTCGGATCGCGGGGATCGATGTGCTCGACGAGGACGCCGGAGGGCGAGCGGGCCGGGGCTCGCTGGGACGCGCCCGAGGGCCGGACCAGCACCGCGCCGCCGCCGGCAGCGCGGATCGTCTCCGCGAGCGCCTCGGCCGTGCCGCCGTCGTCGGCGAACAGCAGCCACCGACCCGCCTCGTCCGCCGGCGCCGCCTGCAACGGCGCCGGCGCCCAGCGCTGCTGGTAGACGGGCTCGGGTCCGCTCGAGGCCGCGCCGCCGCGCCGCAAGAACAGCTCGGGCTCGGCGTTGACCTGGCGGTAGCCGAGGATTTCGGCCGAGACCTGGCCGTGGGCGTCCATGAGGGTGATGTCCCACACGAACCGTTGGCGCATCCGGGCGTAGACCTGGAAGGCCCGGCCCTGCGGGGCTCGGTGAAAGCGCAGACGCTCGATGGAGAACGGGAGCCAGGTGCCCTCGCGGCGCGGGAATGCATCCCCGACCAGCGCCTGGAAGCAGGTGTCGACGTGCACCGGGTGCACCGGGTAGCCCGACAGGGCGCCCGTCGCGGGGGGCATGACCGTCCGGCCGAGCGCCCAGTGCTCTCCCTCCCACAGCGCCAGCGCCCCGAAGCGAGGTCCGAGATCCACCCCGATCGCGCGGACGCGCCGGTCGACCTCCTCAGCCGAAAGCTCAGCGGTGCAGGCAGCGCGCAGGGATGCCACCTCCGGCGGCGCGGCGGGCGCTTCGGTCGAGGGCGCCAGCCAGCCCTGGAGGTGGGTCACCGCGTCGCGGCTGCCTTCGATGAAGCTGATCACCTTCACCCGGTGCTTGCCGGAGGCCGCCGGGGTGAGCACCACCTGGACGAGGCGGGGCTCACCGTCCACCACCAGCGCCCGGGGCAGGACGACGTCCTCCAGCGTCGCGGTGGGCCACCCGAGGCCGTGCTCGGCGGCGCTCAGAGACATCGCGATGTGGAAGGCCCCCGGGACGACCACCTCGCCGAAGACCACGTGGTCCTCGAGGAAGGGGAAGCCCGCGGTGTCGACGCGGGTCTCCAGGATGATGTCGTCGAACGCGGGGGAGGCCAGCTTCTTGACGAAGAACGGGCCGAGCGCCTCTCCGCCGCGCCTCGAGCGCGGACGCTCGGGGAAGCGGCGCAGCCAGTAGCGCTGCTGTGAGAAAGCCGTCGTCGGGAGCATCGCCGGCTCCAGCGGCTCGTCACCGTAAGCCGCCGCCGCGTAGGCCCCCCAGTCCAGGTCCACGCCGCCGACGTACAGGGTCGCCGCCGCGGCCCCGAGCGTCGGCCAGGCGTCCTCTCCCCGGCGCATCGTCGGCGCCATCGAGGCTGGGTGATCCGACAGCGCGACGCCCGCCAGGCCCAGCAGGACCGGCGCGGGTCCCACCTCCACGAAGGCCGATACGCCGTGCCCGGCGCAGGTCTGCAACCCCTCCGCGAAGGCGACCGGGCGGACGATGTGATCCCGCCAGTACTCCGGCGTGCTCACCTCGCTGCCGGCGAAGCGGCCCTCGCGGTTCGTGATCAAGGCGAGCTGTGGCGCCCGGAAGCGCACCGAGCGCGCCGTCTCGAGGAACGCGTCCAGGATCGGCTGCATCAGGGGCGAGTGGAAGGCGTGGGACACCCGCAAGCGCGTGGTCCGCAGGGCGCGCGCCGCGCACGCCCGGGCCAGCGCCTCGAGCGCCTCGAGCGGCCCGGACACCACACAGGAACGCGGCCCGTTCCGCGCCGCGATCACCAGCTCCGGCCGGGTGCGGAGCAGCGCCTCGACCCGGCTGGGATCGGCCGCGACGGACAGCATGCCGCCCCCCGCGGGCAAGCGCCCCATCAGCCGGGCGCGGGCCGCGATCAACCGCAAGCCGTCCTCCAAGCTGAACACCCCCGCCCAGTGCGCGGCGACGTACTCACCCACGCTGTGCCCCATCACCACGTCCGGCTCGACGCCGAAGCTGCGCCACAAGCAGGCCAGCGCGTACTCGACGGCGAACAGGGCCGGCTGCGTGTTTCGCGTCTCGTCGAGCGCCTCGCGGCACTCCGCGTCCCACAGCAGCGACAGCAGGGGTCGCTCCAAGAGCCCGTCCAGGATCCGGGCGCATCGGTCCAGCGCCTCCCGAAACACCGGAACCTGCGCGTACAGCGCCTCGCCCATGCCGCACCACTGCGACCCCTGCCCGGTGAACAGGAAGGCGACCTGCGGGCGCTCCGAGACCACCCGGTGGGTGAGCGCGCTCGGGGCGTCGCCCTCGAGCCAGCCCCGCAGGGCATGCTGGAAGGCGTGCACGCCCTCCCCGCGGACGACGAGCCGGTGGGCGTGGTGGGCGCGCCCCGCCGACGACGACGCGCAGATCGACGCGGGGGACGCCGCGGTGTCCTCCAGCCATGCCGTCAGCCGCGCCACCTGCTCCCGGAGGGCATCGGCGGACTTCGCGCTGACCGTCAGGACGTGGGGGCGCGGGGGCGGCACGGCGAAGCGTCGAGCAGGGGCGGCCTCGACGATGACGTGGGCGTTGGTCCCGCTCAGCCCGAAGCCGCTCACCCCCGCGATCCGCCGCCCCGATCGGTTCTCCGGCCAGTCGACGACGCCCTCCGGGAGGCGCACCGGCCATCGCGCCCAGTCCACGCTCGGGTTGAGGGGGCGGCTGTGCAGGTTGGGCGGGATGCGGCCGTGCTCGAGGGCGAGCAGCACCTTGATGAGCCCAGCGATGCCGGCGGCGGCCTCCAAGTGCCCGATGTTGCTCTTCACCGCGCCGAGCACGAGCGGCTCGTCGCGCTCGCCGAAGACCGCCTCCAGCGCGCGCACCTCGACCGGATCACCCAGCCTGGTCCCGGTGCCGTGGGCCTCGATCAGGGAGACGTCGCCGGCCGCGATCCCCGCGTCTTCGAGCGCCCGGCGCAGCAGCGCCTCCTGAGCCGGGCCCGAGGGCACCGTGAACCCGCTGCTCGGCCCGTCGTGGTTGACCGCCGTGCCTCGGATGACCCCCCAGATGGGATCGCCGTCGGCCAGCGCCCTGTCCAGCGGCTTGAGGAGCACCACGCCGCAGCCCTCGCCGCGCCCGTAGCCGTCGGCCGCCGCGCTGAAGGTGCGGCAGCGGCCGCTGGGGGACAATGCGCGCATCCGGGAGAGCAAGACCGGCACTTCGGGCGACAGCATCAGGTGGACCCCACCCGCGAAGGCCAGCGCACACTCCCCGGCCCGCAGGCTCTTCACCGCCAGATCGACCG
>JAUHWK010000569.1 GCA_030424555.1 bacterium
GGGAGGGGTGGGCGCCCGGCCGAGGAGAGCCGGGCGCCTTCGCCACGCAACCGAACCCGTCGGCCAGGTCAGTAGGTGGGGGAGCACTCGTCGTCGTCGAGGCACCCACCCTCGGGCAGGTTGCTACAGGACGTGGTGCCGACGCAGTGGCTGGTGTCCCACAGGCACCCCGCCTCCGCGCCACATCCCGACGCATCGGTGAGGGCAAAGCACGCCTGGCTCGGCGACGCGTAGCAGGAGCTCGACTGGATGTCCCAGTCGCATCCAGGCGTGGTCTCACAGCTGGAGGAGGGCGTCAGGCCCGAACACAGGGCGTGGTTGATCTCGCACGATCCCACGGAGCACCCACCGAAGTCTTCGCAGTACGTCGCCGGGATGAGGGAGCAATCCCCGAGGTTGTCCTGGAAGGCCGGGTCGCAGCTCTTCATCTGGGACAGGCCGGTGCAGGTGGTGGGATCGGCGTCGAACGTCAGCGTGAACGTGGAGTCTTCCGCCTTGCCGCCCACCATCGTCGTGAAGCTGTCGCAGAACGCGCTGACGCTGAGGGGACCCTCGACGCCGTCGGGTGCCGTGATGGTCGTCTGGCACACGCCGTTGCTTCCCCAGTCTTCGTTGGCGCCGGCCGAGCCCGTCGGGACCCGGAACAGGAAGCCGACGGTGGGCCGGTAGCCGAGGTTGACGAACGTGCTGGTGGCCCAAGGGAACGCGAACCGAAGGAAGGAACCGGTGCCAAAGTCGGCCCGCCACGAGAGGCCGTACCCGTCCTCGGTGCAGGTCACGGTGAGGTCGGACGCCGTGAGCGAGCCCGAGCCCGCGACGCTGCCGAGCCGGCTGCCCTCCCACGTCGCCACGACCTCCCCGTCGGTGTCGTCCGTGTCTCCGAGGCCATCGGTGTCGGACGTGTCCTGGGTGTCGGACGTATCGGACGTGTCCGAGGTGTCTCCGGAGTCGCTGCCGCTGTCCGCGGTGTCGTTGGCGGTGTCGGACGTGCCGTCGTCCGTGTCGTCGGGCTTGTCGTTGCCTGCGGAGCAGGCCGCCACGAAGAGAAGTGGAAGAATCAACCGTTGCACACACCCTCCCAGGTTGGACGGCCGTCGCCGCAGATCCGCGAGTCTCGGCCGCCGCAGTGGCTAACCGGATATGTCACGAAATCCCTACCGGGCGGTGATTGGGGTGGCGGGTCGGCAGGAACAAGATGCCACGCCCGGTCTGCCAGCAGGCGACCCCTCCGTCGTCAGAGGGTGTCCTCCGATTCCTCCTCGAGGGGGCCCGCGCTGTCGCCTTGGGGGCCGGTGAACACGTGAACGTCCCAGAAGGGGCTGTCCATGAACCGTCCGGGAGCGCCGACGAGACGGACGTTCCATCCTTCGGCACTCAGTGTCGCAAACTGGTCGCCGAGCCGGAACGACCCGGCGAGCCGTAGTGGTGAGGCGCCGGGCTCGCGGATCGTGACGCGGTACGTGACGACGACGTCCTCAAACGATGGCGCACCCTGGACCTGGAGTCGACCCCGGATCGTGGTGCCGTCTCCCAACGTGGTGGTGAACCGGCTGGCCGTGCTCCGCTGGGTCCAGAGGTCACAGGACACCAGGCGGCCAAAGGTGGTCGCGAGGTCGGGCGCGAGACCTGTGTCCGCTTCGACGGAGAGGCCCACGCAGGGCTCGGCAGCGGCCGCGATGGCGGGTGACGTCCAACACAGAACGGCCAAGGCGCTGGCGCGCATGGCACCCTCCCCCGATGGGGGTCGTGGGGACGCTACCATGGTGCGCTGGCCAGGCGGGTCGAACGGAATGCGTCCGGCGAACGCCAAGCAACTCCCCGACCGCAACGGGGGCGCGTTCGGATGGGGAGCCGCAGGATAGGCGTGCGGCGCGGGGAGGGTGGCACCGTGTGTCACGGGCTGGTCGCCGACCCGCGCTGGTCACCGGAGTCTTGATGCATCCAGGTCTCTCGTTTGGTGCGGGTGTCGTCGTCGGCATCGGGTTTGCTGCGTTCGTGCGTTGGCCCGACGCAGCGCCGCCGGTGGCGGTCGCGCCTGCTGTGCCTGTCCCGACGGTGGCGCCTGCGACGGCAGCGCGTGTTCCCGTGGTGGACGACTGTCCCCCGTGTCCCGCGTGCGACGCCGTCCCCTGCGTCGATCCTCCCACCGACGTCGAGGCCGCGGCGGAGCCGGCGGCGGTCGCCCAGGCGGCACGGGAGGCCCGCGAGGCGGAGCTGCTCGATCGCGTGGACGCGCTGGCGGACGAATGTGGGGTGTCGATGGCGCACGCCACCGTGGACTGCGAGGCCTCGCCCTGCATCGTCGCCGCCCTGGAGACCTCCTACGACGCCATCTCGTGCGTGGCCGAGGGGATGGCGGACGAGACGGTGGGGTCATCCCGGATGAGCGGGTCGATCGGGGAGGCGGAGTACGGCGCGTTCCTGGTCGGACACCAGGAGCCTGGAACCTCGGCCGAGACGTCGGTCCGGGTGCAGTACGTGGTGTTGAGGCTGGCGGGGCTGGAGCCGGAGTAGGGCGGGACGGTGGTCCGTGGGCCCTGTGCTGGTGGCGGTCATGGCCGAGGAGCGCCGACCCGAGCCGGCATATGACCCTGG
>JAUHWK010000570.1 GCA_030424555.1 bacterium
CAGCAGCCAGACGAACAGGCTGCCGAACAGCAGGACAAGTCCAGGCCACCAGGCTTGTGGTGCCAGTTTCGCCAACTGGTGCGCGCGTTGCCAGACGAGCCAGGCCAGGTACGGAAGCGTGGCCACGCCGAGCACCGGGGTGGGGATCCCCTCCTGGTCGTCGATCTCCATCCGAACCGACAGCCAGACCACCCCTGCGATGCTCGCCAGCGCGAACCCGAGCATGAGCGCATCGGTGTGGCCCGACCAGAGAAACCACGTCCCCGCGAGGACTGCCGCCAGCGCGAACCGCCTCATGCGATCCCGCCTGGCGCCAGCCCTGCATCGCCCCGTGTTCCGTGCCGCATCCGGCTCGGGATCATCGGCCCTCTCCGTTCCGGCATGGCGTAATCGGCTGGCCCGGCGCGTACACCCGTCTGCTCAGGGTTGACCGGCCCCGGACACCGACGTACCGCCCCGTCGGACCCCAACCCGGAGTGGCGATGGCGCCCCAGCCCGCCCGACGCCGGATCGTGATCACCGCCGGCGGCACCGCCGAGCCCATCGACGACGTGCGGGCGATCACCAACGCGAGCACGGGACGCCTGGGCCTCGCGCTCGCCCGAGGGGCCGCAAGTCGGGGCCACCAGGTGGTGCTGCTCGCCGGCCCTGCCGCCCGCGCCCGCCTCGACCGGGCCATCCCGGGCGTGCAGGTCGTGCCGTTCACCGACCACACCTCGCTCGCGGCCGCCCTCGACGACGCCCTGTCCACCCCGGTGGACGCCGTGCTGATGGCTGCGGCGGTCGCCGACTACGCGCCCGCCAAGGCCGACGGCAAGATCCGGTCCACCCAGGACACGATGACCCTGGTGTTGCACCGCACGCCCAAGCTGCTCGACACCCTCCGCGATCGCGCACCCGAGGCCCTCCTCGTGGGCTTCAAGCTCCTGTCCGGCGTCGACGATGCCGAGCTCGTGCGGGTCGCGCGGGCGCAGAACCAGCGCGCCCAGCTGGACGCCACCCTCGCCAACGACGCCAGCCGCCTGAGCGATGCCGGGCACCCCGCGCTGTGGGTCACCGACGACGCGGTCCTCCCCCTCCAGGGCAGCCGAGACGAGGTCGCCGACCGCATCCTCGACCAGGTCCTTGGGCCCTCGCCGACCGCACTCCACCTGCCCGGCGTCCCGGCACCTGCCCTCCGACCCCGCGGCCGCGCCCGGGTGTGGCGGTGGCTCGAACGCGCCCAGGCTGCACCGGTCCGATCCGACCCCGAGGGGGTCCACGCCTCCCTCGCCAGCCTCCCCAGCGCCCCGCGCTGGCCGTTCGTCACCGCCTCCGGCCACTGGGGACAGGGCGAGGCCGACGCCTTCGAGTCCGCGGACCGATGGGCGCGCCTGGGAGGCGACGGCGCGCTGCCGTTGATCTGGGATGGTCGGCTCGTCGGCGCCTGCCGGCTCGTCGACGGGGTCTGCACCGTGCGGACCGTGGGGGACGACGACGACGTGTGGCCTCAGGCCCTGCTCCCCACCCTGCCCGCAGCGCAGTGGCACTTCGACCGGTCCGACGCCGATGGCATGGCGGACCCGCTCGACGGGCTATCGGACGCCCCCGCCCCGGTGGCCTGGCGGTTCGACGATCCCACCCGATGGGCACACCGAGGGTTTCGCAAGACCCCCGAGGGCACCTGGGTGGCCCCATGGGATCGAGACGACACCCGGTCGGCTGCCAGCGCCGCGCTCGTCCACCGCCCCACCCGACGCGTCCTCCTCGGGACCCGCACGACCGGGCCCCACCCCGGGCGTCTGGCCTTCCCAGGCGGGTCCATCGAGCCTGGGGAGCTTCCCCAGGTGGCGGCCCGTCGGGAGCTCGCCGAGGAGACCCTGACCGAGGCCCCGGAGTTCCTCCCCTTCGGTCAGTGGGTGGTGTGGCAGGGCGCCGATCCCTGCTGGCGCATCCACTGCGCCGCGTGGTGGGTCGTCGACGCCATCCCGCCCCAGCCCACCCCGACGTTCTCCGCGCGTTGGGTCGACGTGGACGACGCGCTGGCCGACCCCCGCACGCTCCCGGGCGTGCACCGCGTGCTCGTGGCCCTGCGCGCGGAGCTCGACCGGACGCCCTGAGGCCAGGCCACCGCGCAGGCCTCACGCCGCCCGGTACCGGGTCACACCGCACCCCCACAACGCACGAAGGCCCCGCGCGGGACGCATCCCGGCGGGGCCTCGGCTGCTGCCGTGAGGCTGACGCTCAGTCGCGGCGACGCAGGGAGAGCAGGCCGCCCACGGCGAGGAGCGCGAGCGCCCCGGCCGGCGAACCGGACTGGCTGCACCCCGAGGCCTCGGCCCCACGGGCCGCGGTGACCTTGAACGTGGCCTTGGCCGCCTCGGTGCCGGTGAAGCCACCGATGTTGAGGACCGCCGTGTAGGTGCCCGGCTTGTCGAACGTGAAGGTGGGCTCCCAGGTCTTGAGCGACTGCATCGGATCGCCCGACGCGCTGTCGCCCTCGTAGAGGTCCCACTGGGTGCCGAACACGCAGCCGTAGGCGCTGGCGATGTTGGTCTCGTTGATGAAGGCGTAGGTGAGGCCCTCGTCCTTGACCACCGAGAAGCC
>JAUHWK010000066.1 GCA_030424555.1 bacterium
AACGTGCCGTCGCTGGAGTCCGAGCTGCGCACAGTGTTGGCGTCGACGGACCATGGGGGGCGGGCGTCGGCGCTGGTGGGAAGCGGGTTCTTGTGGGTGGCGGGCCCGCTCGGCCGTCGTGCGGGCGACACGGGGCCCTGGGCCCGGGTGGACCTGGAGCAGCGGGTGTTTCACCAGCCCGACAGCCCGGCGTACCGCGCGTTGGTGGGGGCCGATCCCCTGGATCCACCCCTCGCGGTCACGACCACGGAGACCCGCGCCACCGCAGGGTTTGGCTGGGGCGGCCGCCTGGGGATCGGACGGATCGAGGCCACCCTGGGGCCCACGCTCGGGGTGGATGGCAACGCGCCGGCCACGATCAACGCCCTGCTCGACCGCTACACGGTGACCCTGTGCGCGGATGGGGCGATGTCGCTGGGGGGCACGCTCCGGGTGCGGGGCGGTGCGGACCTCGCCGACGTGGTCCACCTGGGTGCGGAGGTGATGGTGCGCCTGGACGAGCAGCTCACCACGTTCCACGACTTCGAGCGCTGCGGGTACGTCAGCGAGACCGACAAAGACTACCTGCGAGCCGTGGATCGGTTCCGGAACAAGGGGGTCGACACGCGCCTGCGGGCGGTGGGGCGGCTGGTGGCGCCGATCACGGGCCGCGTCTCCCTGACGGTGCAGGGGGGCGTGGAGGCGGCGTTCTATCGGGAGGTGATCCCCGTCGAGAACGCCACCGACGCCGATCTGGCCGGCATCTCCGACGAGGAGGAAGAGCTCGGCTGGATCTGGGTGGGGGCGGACAGCGACTGGATCCCGGTCGCGATGCTCGGGCTGCTGATCCGGTTCTGACCGGCGTCCTCGACGTCTTGGACCGCTCGCGTGGGGTAGCCCCTTGCGATATCGTGGGGCGGACCGGAGGGGATGCCCATGCAGGGCCTGTGGTGGCGAGCCGGCCTCGCGGGGCTGATGGTGGCAGGGATGTCGGGCGATGCCCGTGCCCAGGAGGCCATCAGCTGCGACTTCATCATGACGGCCAACGGGCTGATCTCGGGCGCGGAGCTGGTGCGGGCCATCGAGAGCGGGCAGCGGCCCCTCGCCAACAACCTCCAGGGCTGCCTCGAGGATCGGGGCGCCCCCGCGGAGCTGATCAACGCCGTCCGTCGGCGGATGGGCCGCCCGGAGATGGCCGGGGCGGGCTCCGTCATTCCCGTCGACACGGCCAACGCGCAGTGGCCGCAAGAGATCGGCAAGCGCCTGGCGGATCTCACCCGCTTCCTCGCCCCCGGAAACCGCCCGTCCGCCATCCTGTACAAGAAGGACTGGGATGCGCAGCCCGCGTGGTGGTACGCGGAGTTTCAGGACAAGGTCGCCGACGCCCTCCTCACCCGCCTGCCTTCGGGATCGGCGGCAGCCGACCACCCCGATGTCCTCGACGTCGACGCGGTGGACCTGCTCGACCCCCAGGCGCGTGTCGCGGCGGAGCAGCTGCTCGGCAAGATGGGCTTCCGACGCACGCTGGTGATCGAGGAGACGGCGGGGTCCAGCGAGGGCATCGTCAACGTCAAGATGTGGGTCCGAGACCTCGACGCCGAGGGCTACGGCGACGACCGCGGCGAGGGCACCATCCAGCTGGTCCGGGCGGAGAACGCCGAGGACGACGTCGACGTCAACGCCGTCACCGAGATCGTCAGCGATCGCCCGGCCGACAAGATCAAGCAGGTTCGGCCCGAGGAGGCCGTCAAGCTGACGGTCTCGCTCAAGGACCCGACCAACGGAGAGCCCGTCGACGGACGCCGCCTCGATGCGGTCGCCGCGGGCAAGACCATCGGCGAGTTCGAGCGGATCGAGCCGGGCGTGTTCGAGATCGTGGTCCCGATCCCCCCGCACGAGGAGATCCCCGCCACCGACCCGGAGGATCTCGACAACGACGACGCCCAGGGGGAGTGGGTCGTCAGCTGGACCTACAACCGGGCGGACGGCGGCCTGGCGATCCACGAGCTGCGGATTCCGATCCAGCTCACCCAGGACATCATCATCGAGAACCAGCGCACCGAGATGGGCGACGGCAAGGTCCACCTCACGATGGACTTCGGTGCGGGCGTGTTTGCGGGGACCGGCGGCGCGAGCGGGGCGCGGCTCCGCGGGGACCTGGGCGACCTCAACTACACCTACCTGCTCTCGGACCGTCCCAACTGGGGCGCGGCGAGCGGGCTGCGGGTCCCGGTGGGCGTGCAGGTGGTCTGGAAGTTCCTCAAGGCCGGCGCGGACATCGGCTTCCGGGTCCCCCTCGGGGGCGGACGGCACACCTGGCGGCCTTTCCTGCCAGACCCAGGCCTGGCCGGCGAGACCATCGAGCTCGAGCTGCTGCCGCTGTACGGCCTGGACATCGGCGGGCGGGTGATGGGCGGCTCGTGGATCGACCTCGGCGCAGATCAGAAGGATCGGCTGGCGATCTACGGGGGACTGTGGGTCGGCTACGGGATCCAGAACCTGCGGGGATCGGTCCAGGACGGCAGCGCCAAGGGCAACTTCGGCATGAGTGGCGGCGGGATGATCCTCGGGCCCACCGTGTCGATCGACGCCCAGCTGGTCGACCGGGTGGGGGTGTCGCTGGACGTCATCTCCCACGTGTGGTCGGCGACGCGTGGTCCGATCGCCCCGTTCACCACGGGACAGTTCCGCTTGTGGTTGAGGTTGCTGTGAGCATGCGACGCTGGATGCAGACGGTGATGGGGGCTGGGGTGCTCGGCCTGGCGGGCTGCGGTGGCTTGTCGGGCTTTGGCGCGGCCGACGGTGCGGTCCTCACCACGTGCCCCACCGGGTCGACCCAGCCTGCGGTGTTGCTCGTGTGGTCGGGCGAGCGGTGCCGTGGCGGCACGCCCATCGCCACCGTCGACGAGGCGTGTGCGCTGGCGGCGTCGGCGTGCGCGAGCGGTCGTGACATCCCCCTGCACGCCTCGGCGGACGACCTGCTGCTGGTGCGCGCGTCGGGTGCGAGCGGCGGAGACGTCACGGCGGCGCGCACCTACTGCTACGGGCCCGACGAGGTCTCGGACGCTGGCTACGTGTTCTTCTCCGGAACGGCCGAGGTGGGCGACGGGGTCGCCACGTTCGACCTCAGCAACGCCGAGGTCGGCAACCGCGACCTGTCGGGGCATCCCGCCATCCAGGGCGAGGTGTCGGTCACGTCGTGTGGTCAGGCGTCGGTGGACTCGGCGTCGGACTCGGACTCGGACGGCTGACCAGGGCCCGGGTCAGGCGCTGGGTGAGCGGACCGTGGGGGCGTGTGTCCCAGCGGATCGCGAGCAGGACCGCGGGCGTGACCACGGCGTCGCGCAGGGTGACCTTGCTGCCCGGGACCTCCGCCCACCGGCTTACGGGAAGCTCCATCAGCGCGTGGTGCAGGTCGTCGTCGCCCAGATCGGGGTGGAGCCGACGCCAGCGGACCAGCAGCTCGACGTCGAACGCCCACCGGGAGCGGAACGGCTCGGTGAGCAGGGCGCGCAGGGCGGGGGTGGCCCGGAACAGCTTGGCGCCGCACTGCGTGTCGTACACTGGCAGATCGAGCAGCTCGCTGGCGAGGGTGGCGGCGACCCGACCGGCCCAGTGACGCCACGCCCTGCGCCGCACGGCCTTGCCCAGCATCTTGATGCGGGCGCCGAGGACGCCGTCCAGGCCCTCTGCGACCATGGCCTCCCGAAAGCGGGCGACGTCCTCCAGGGGCGTGGCGAGATCTGCGTCCCAGTAGCCAACGGCGTGGTCTGACCCGTCGGGGATCGCCTCCAGCGCGCGGTTCAGGCCGAACCGGACCGCCTCGCCCTTGCCCCGGTTCTGCGGGAGGTGGAGGTGGCGGATGCGCTCGGGACGGGCGGCGGCGAGGCGCGAGAGCACATCGCCGGTGGCGTCCGTGCTGCCGTCGTCGACGAACAGCAGGTCGAGCCACGGATGGGTGTCGACCGCGGCGAGGAACGCCTCGGCATCGAGGCGCGCGGCCTCGTCCTTGCAGGGGACGACGAGTCCGACCCTCATAGGCGGTCCGGGATCCACGCCGTGTCCAGCGTGACGCAGGTGGTGCGCAGGGCCTCGGCCAGGCACTTGGCCTGCGGGTCCGTCGAGAGGTTGGCGGCGACGCCTCGCCCCAGGAAGCCGTGGAGCAGGACGTTGACCGCGCCCAGGTTGGGGAGCGGGTGGCGGGTGATCGGACCGTCCCAGCCGCCGAGGGCAGCGCGCAGGGTGTCCTCGGTGATGGCGGCGTCGACGGCGGGCCACCCCTCGGGACACCACGCGTAGAACCCGACGTTGGCGTCGCCGGCCTTGTCCCCGCTTCGGGCGGCGGCCACCGAGTCGAGCGGGACGGTGGCGGACACCCCGGATGGCGGGGGGACGGGGGCGAGCGGTGGGGCCGGCTGGATGGGCGGGCGCTCGGCGGTCGACGGCGCGGGATGGGCGACCTCGAGGGTCTGACCGTCCAGGGTGACGGTCATCGGCACCGCGTCCCGCGGGACCAGGAAGGGGTCGAACACGGCGACCGGCTTGGCGGGGCCGGGCAGGTCTCGCAGCGTCAGCCCGGGGACGCTGGCGAGGGCCAGCTCGACGGCCTTGGCCCCGAAGCGCTTGCCGACGGCGTCTGGATCGGGGTCGAACGCACGGAACGTCACGAAGGACAGGCGCTGGACCGGCGGGACGTCGGGGTGGTCCCCCCGCAAGACCTCCTCGGCGGTGTCGGCGAAGCGCGCCCGCCCTCCAAGCGACGACCAGAATGCCGAGGACAGGGCGGCGGCCTTGGCCTCGATGCGGTCGCCGCCGAGCACGAACGAGACCTCGTTGCGGTGGCCTGCGAGCAGCAAGGCCCCGGCCTTGAGCGTGGGCGGGGGCGGCTCGCCGCGCACGCCGTGGACGCGGACCCGGTCGTCCCCGAGGTCTTCGAGCCGCACCGTGTCGAGCCGGGCGACCACGTCGGGCGAGAGGTACCGGGGCCCGCCGACCTCGTACAGCAGCTGGGCGGTGACGGTGTGGGTGGTGACGGCGCCGCCGGTGCCGGGGTGCTTGGTGATCACGGACTCGCCGTCCACGGCGATCTCGGCGATGGGGAAGCCGACGTGGTCGAGGCCGGGGATGGTGTCGAAGCCGCTGACGTTGCCGCCGGTGGCCTGGGCGCCGCACTCGATCACGTGCCCGGCGACGAGCGCGCCGGCGAGGGCGTCCAGGTCGTCGTCTCGCCAGCCATGCCACCAGGCGGCGGGACCGACCACCAGGGCGGCATCCGTCACGCGGCCGGTCAGCACGATGTCGGCGCCGGCGTCGAGGGCGGCGCGGACGGCGGCGGCGCCCAGGTAGGCGTACGCCCCCACCGGCATGCCCGCGGACGGGGTCCAGGGAGCGCCGCTGAGGGTGGTGAGCTCGCCAGTGGTGAGCAGGTCGGACAGCCCGGCGGTGAGGTCGTCTCCGGACACGACCGCGATGCGCGGGAGGCGGGGAAGGTCGAGGCTGGAGGCCATCGCGGCGACGGCCTCGGCCAGGGCGGTGGGGTGGGTGCCGCCGGCGTTGGACACGATCCGGGTCCCGGCCTCCAGGCAGGGCGCGAGCACCTGCTGCAGCTGCGGGAGGAGGGTGCGGGCGTAGCCTCGGGACGGATCCTTGAGCTTGTCGCGCAGCAGGATGCCCATCGTGAGCTCGGCCAGCCAGTCGCCGCTGAGGACGTCGATCGGTCCGCCCTCGACCATCTCGCGGGCTGCGGCCAGGCGGTCGCCGTAGAAGCCGGAGCAGTTCGCAATGCGGATCGGGCGGCGAGACGACACAGGCACTCCCAAGGGGATCCGACCCCAGCCTACGACGGGGGAGACCTCACGGCACCCTGTGCACAAGTCGCGATCCGTCCCCTGGGGGGATAGTCGCGCGGCCTCCGAGTGGGAGCCCTGTGATCCGCGCCGTCACCTTCGACCTCTGGGACACCCTCGTCGTCGACGACAGCGACGAGGCCACCCGCGCGGCCCGGGGCCTGCCCACCAAGCCGGTCGCGCGCCGCGAGGCGTTCGCCGCGTGGGCCGCCACCCACGGTGTGCTGGCGTCCGCCGCAGACGGCGCCCTCGCCGAGGCCGACGCGGCCTTCCGTCGCGCGTGGACCGGGGAGCATCGCACGCCGCCCCTGCGGGACCGGTTGGTCGATGCGGCCACGCGCCTGGGACTGTCGCCCGACGACGCGCTCGACGACGTGGTCGAGACCATCGCGCGCATGGAGGTCGACACGCCACCGGAGATGTGTCCGGGTGCGGTCGACGCCCTGCGGGCCCTGCGCGATCAGGGTCTTCCCCTGGCGATCATCAGCGACGCCATCGTGACGCCCGGCACCCACCTCCGCAAGCTGCTCGCGGTGTACGGGCTGGACGGGTTCTTCGACGCGTTCGTGTTCAGCGACGAGGCCGGCGCCAGCAAGCCCGATCCGTCGGTGTTCCACCAGGCGGCCGAGGCCCTCGGGGTGCCCGTGGAGGGCTTGCTCCACGTGGGCGATCGGGAGTCGAACGACGTCCGGGGCGTGCAGGGCGTGAGGGGCCGCGCGGTGCTGTACGTCGGCGCCAAGGACCGCCGGGGTGAGGCCGGAGAGACCGCCGCCGACGCCGTGTGCGACGATCTGCACGTCCTTCCCGACCTCGTCGCGGGGCTGTCCGGGGACGCCCGTTGAGCCATCGCCCCGAGGACATCGCTGGTTGGTTCGACGCCCGGTACCCGGTCCGGGATCCCGGTCGGCGCGCCCTCGGGCGGGAGGCGGAGTTCCCGGTCGTCGGGGCCGACGGCCAGGCGGCGGACATCAGTCCGCTGTGGCGTCGGCTGGCCGAGGGCCACGACGGGCACTTCCAGTACGACGACGGGCGCGTGGTGGCCTGGGTCGAAGAGGACGTGATCTACACGGCCGAGGTCGGGCGCGGGACGATCGAGGTGATCGTCGGGCCGCACCCCGACCTAGTCGCGCTCGACGACGCGATGGAAGCGGGCGTGGTCCGGCTGGTGGACGCGGCCTCGGCCGAGGGCCTGCGGGTGCTGGGCTACGGCGTGCAGCCGCTCACCCCGCCCCATCGGGCGCTGATGACGCCCAAGCCTCGGTACGGCGTGCTGCTCGACGAGATCGGCGACGACTGGCTGTCCTTCTCCGTGACGGCGGCCGATCAGGTCCACGTGGACGTCGCCCGGGACGAGGTGATCGCTGTCACCAACCTGATGAACCTGCTCGCCCCGCTGGTGGTCGCCCTGTGTGCCAACAGCCCGATCGCGGCGGGGATCGACCAAGGGGTGGCGTCCTGGCGCGCGGTGGCGATGGGTCGGATCGGCGCGGGGAGCTTCCGCCACGGCATGCCGGAGGGGCCGTCGGAGGACCTGGCGGCCTGGGTCGGTCGGACCTTCCCGATGCCGTTCCTGATGGAGAAGACCGCAGACGGTCCCAAGGCCGCGGGCGCGCCGTTCGGCACGTGGCTGGCTGGCAAGGACCTGTCGCCCGAAGACGCCTGGGACGCCTGGCTGCTGCACGAGCACTACATCTGGAACGCGGCCCGGCCGCGCGCGGCGCACGGCACCGTGGAGATCCGCGGCGCCTGCCAACAACCCTGGCGTGAGCACGGGGCGGTGGCGGCGCTGTCCACCGGACTGGTCGAGGGCCACCGGGCGATCGCAGCCCGCATCCGCGACGCGCTGGGCCCCGATCCCTGGCCGGTGTTCCGGGCCTGGAGCGCGCGCACCGTCCAGGATGGCGCCGCGGCGAGCGTGCCCGACGAGGTCTTGATCCAGGGCATCCTCGACGACGCGGAGGCCGCGCTGATCCTCCGTGGGCGTGGGGAGGCGTCCCGGCTGCGGCCGCTGCGGGAGCGGTGGGAAACCCGGCGAAGCCCCGCCCACGCTGCGCGCGATGCGTTCGAGGCGGGCGGCATGGCGGGGCTGATCGATGCGGTGGCGCTGC
The DNA here is from genome assembly GCA_030424555.1 of bacterium. Taxonomy (GTDB): domain Bacteria; phylum Myxococcota_A; class UBA796; order UBA796; genus JAUHWK01. Next base: position 7,934 of record JAUHWK010000066.1, read on the forward strand.
GCTGACCTCAGGGCTCGGGGGCCCCTGGCGGCAGCGTGCGAACCACCCGGAATCCCAGGTCGTCGCGTCCGGACGCGGCGGGCTGGGCGGCGCGGGCGGCGGCGCGAACCGCGGCCGGGGGGGTGAGGTAGGAGGCGCCCTTCACCACCCGGGTGCTGCCGTGGCCGGGATCGGGGTCGGTGATGTCCACGCCGGGAAGGGGACGCCAGGCGTCCGCGGTCCACTCCGCGGCGTTGCCGTGCATGCCGTACAGCCCGAGCGGGTTCGCGCGGTGGGCCGTCACCGGGGACAGGCCGGGAAACCCGTCGTCGCAGGTGGCTTGGTCGTCGGTGCGTGATCGGTCCGACACGTTGCCCGCGCGGCAGGCATCGGCGGTGCCCGGGACCGGCGCCGCGCCCGCCATCCACTCGGCCTCGGTGGGGAGGCGCCAGCCGGTCGTCTCCGGGTCGACCGTCACCCGACGCCCCTGGATGGTGTACGCCGGATCGAAGCCGTCGAGCGCGCTCAGCGCGTTGCAGAAGGTGGCGACCTGGTACCAACTCCGGCCGGTGATCGGGTGAGTCGGTGACGGGTCGTCGTGGGGGTTGGTGCCGGTGACGGTCACCCAGACCGACTGGGGGATCTCGGTGGTCGACATCGCGATGCGCCGGGTGCGCGTGACGCGGGTGAGGGTCTCTCCGGCCTCACGCCCGGGGGTGTCGACGGGGCTTCCGAGGTCGACGTCGCCCGCAGGGATCACGACGCTGGGCACCAGCGGCCCCACCGGTCGCCCCCCATTGGCGAGCATGCGGCGGGCCAGCGGGACCTGGGGGGCCGTCACTTCGTACATCGTGGCCTGGTGGTAGAAGGTGACGGTGCCGTACTGCTGCACGAAGATGCGCAGCCCGTCGAGATCGCCCTGGAGCGCGCGGCTGTAGGCCCGAGACCAGGCGTTGTTGGCGCGCCCGAGGAAGGTCCGGCGCAGGGTGGCGAGCACGTCCTGGGGATCGTCTGGATCGGGGTCGCGCTCGGCCGCGGCGCCCAGCGAGCGGGGGGCCTCGAACGCGGGCGTGCCCAGGGGACGGGCGGGTGGGGTCTGGTCCAGCGTCGGCGGGGGCTCCACATCCTGCCCGATGAGCCAGGACCGCGCGTCGCCACGGGGGTCGCGCGAGGGCGTCTGGGCCCGTCCGGTCGCGCCAATGCGACGAACCGCCCAGGTCTGCAGCTCCTCCAGCCGCAGCACCCCGTCGGGCTCGCCGAACACGCCGTCTGCCCAGCCCCGAAGCCCCGCGACCACGTGCCAGGTGAACAGCCCGTGGCGTGCTTCCTCCAAGGGACCCGCCCACTCTCCGGGGCCGGACGCGAGCCAGGTGACGACCTTGGGGTCGGGTGCCAGGGGCACGGAGGTGCCGACCGCCATCTGTGTGCCGAGCGACTGGCCTCCGCGTGCGGTTCCGGAGAACCCTGCGTCCACGATGATCATCGCGTGCCCGAGGTCGTCGTCGGCGGCCGCGTCCTGCACGCCCTCGATCCACACCGGGCTGTCGAGGCTGAAGCTGCGGTTGCGGCCGCCGTCGGCGCCCAGCAGCAGGTGGGTCCCGTCGGACGCCGACAGCGCACCGTGTCCGCTGAAGTACACCCACAGGGTGCCGGATGGCCCCACCTTGTCGATCCCGCGGGCAATGGCGCGGGCGATGTCGCTGCCGTCGGGGTCCAGCAGCAGGTCGACCTGGTGCCCGGGGATGCCGCGGGACAGGCGGGCCCAGGCGGCGACGGCGCGGGCGTCGCGCTGGGCGTAGGGGACGACGGGCAGCGCGAGGTGGGTCTCGACGCCGACGATCACGGCGTAGTCGTCGGGGTGGGACTGTCCGGAGGGCGCGCGGGGGGCGATGTCGGGCCAGCCGCGCACGGTGGCGGCGAGCACCCCGGCGGGGACCAGGGCGAGGACGAGGCACAGCAGGGGGCGGAGCACGCGCATGCCGCCGACGTGGCGCGCGTCCGACCCCCCGTCAAGGAAGGTCGGACGCGCGGGGGCCGCCGGGGGTCCGGCGGCCGGAGGGCGCGCGGGATCAGTGGCAGGCGACCCGGCCTCCACGAACCCGGCAGGACAGGGCGGTTCCCTGGGCGGGGACGTCCACCCGGGCGACCATCGGCACCGCGCCGTGCAGGGTCACCAAGCACGCACCCGGGGACACATCGAAGCTCGCGACCTGGTCGCCGGAGCGCAGGGTCTCGGAGCGGTGTCCGTCCGGGCAGTCCAGGGCGACCGCGCCGATGGGCTGGTCCGCGTCGATGCGCACCTTGAGGTGGGCGGGCGCGCTCCAGCGGGCGACTGGGGCCGGCTCGGCACAGCCGCGGCCGGTGATCTCGGCGACCCAGGACAGCTCGGCGTCGCCTGGCACCTGGCGCACGGCCTGGACGAAGGTGCCGTAGGAGGCGCCGCAGGTCGGGCCCCCCATGGCCCGGTCGAGCAACAGGTCGGACCACGCCATCAGGGCGGCGGCCTTGCGGGCGTCGCGGTCGGGCTGGGCCAGGACGTCGCCGACCTTCCACACCTGGCTGGTGCCGGCGCGGCGCCCGGTGGCGGGATCGGTCCACGACGCGCTGAACACGAGGTCGTCGTGCCAGCGCAGCTGCTGGTCGCGGATGGCGAGGTCGCTGAAGAACACCTGGTGGCTGCCGGCGGCCAGCATCACGGGCGTGACCTCCGAGGGATCCCGGGACGACTCCTCGCCGTGGAAGGTCTTCATCCCCAGGCTGTCGGGCAGCGTGAGGCTGAACCGGACGTCCTCGGCGACCGTGTGGATCAGGCTGTCGAACCCACTGCCGAACAGCCGGTCGACCACGGCCTCGCTGCCGAGGAACACGTACGCGCCGCGGCCCTTCTCGGTCAGGTCGTCCAGGACGTCGTCGCGGAAGTCCTTGCCCACGCCCACCCCGGTGAGCCGGATGCCGTCCTGGTCGAGCGCCTTGCCGACCTCGGTGACGACGTGCTTGTCGATGCGGCCGGTGTTGAGGATGGCGTCGGTGAACACCATCACGCGGCCGGACCGGGCGCCCTGGGGGGCGTCGGACCGGTGGGCGCGGGCCTGGCGGTAGGCCTCGCGCAGGCCGCTGTCCAGATCGGTCGAGCCGCGGGGGGACATCGCGGCGATCTGGGTGTCGAGCAGGGCCGGGCTGTCGCGGCCGACCACAAAGTTCTTCACCGGCGAGCACACGGTGTGGTCGAACACCACCAGGTCCACGCGATCCCCGGGATCGAGCTGCTGGGTCGCCTGTCGCAGGGCGCGCTGGGTGTAGGACATCCGGCCCTCGGCGGACATCGAGCCGGAGCGGTCGACCAGCAGGGTGAGGTCGACGGGCGCACGGGGTGGGGTGGCAGCGGTCACGTCCACGGCGAACCGCAGGGTGTCGCCGTCGCGGAAGCCCGACGCGGACACCCCCACCATCTCCCCGGGGCCCGGACGGACGCCGTCGAACGTGAAGTAGTTGAGCAGCTCGTGGGGACGGATGTGCTCGGCGGGCAGGCGCTGGCCCTTCTCGACGGCCCACAGCACGCGCTGGGCGCTCGCGAGGCTCATCGCGTCGTCGTTGGACAGGTGCAGGGTTCCACCCCAGTCGATGGACGGGCCGATCGGGGGGGCGGGCGGCGCGAACGCGGTGCTCTCAGGGACCGCACGCCGGGACTCGGCCTCGGCCGTGGCGCGCTCCCGCTTGGGCGCGGCGGCCGGGGCATCGCCGTCTTCTTCGCTGACGTACCCCATGGACTGGAGGGCGTTGGCGGCGTCCATCGCCGGAGCGCGGGAGGCCGTGCGGCCCTTGGCCTCGGCGACTTCCATCGCGGGGGCAGGCGGGGGGGCGGCGCTGCCCCGCACCGCACTCCCCAGGGAGCCCACCAAGCCGGTGCCGTAGCCAGCCCCTCCCGCGCCGTACCCGACCCCGCCGGCACCCTGGCCGAGGGGCTGTGCGGCCTCATCGTGGCGGGGCGCGCCCAGGCAGGTGGGGTCGATCTCGACGGGCGGCAGGCCCTGCCATCCGGGGTGGGGGAAGGGACGGGCATCGCTGGTGGGGGCGCCGAGGGCGGTGGCGACCAGGGTCAGCAGGGGGATGAGCGAGCGGGACATGGGGACCTCCGTGGCGTGTTGCCGCCCGGAGAACGGCGGGGGTCCACGGGGCTTACACCCCACCCACGAAGTTTCTGCCGCCGGCCCGGGTCAGGGGGCGCCGGTCTCGGGGGGAATGTTCTTCCACTCCCGGCCCTGCCAGGTGCGGACGAGCAGCTCCAGGCACTGGCTGCCGTCCTGGAAGGTCTCGGTGAACAGCCGGCGGTAGCGCTCGTGCTCGAAGTCCGGTGAGATGTACTCGGCGCGGGGATCGGCCGTGAAGAAGGCGTTGGCGAAGTCGTGCTTCTTGAGCGGCGGGGCGTCCCGCACGAGCTCCTGGCGCATCACGTCCTTGCAGGTGGGCAGGCCGTCGCGCACGCGGCGCTGGCACAGCGGGAACTCCAGGTGGTCCACGCAGGTGACGGCCAGGCTGCCCTCGGGGATCAGGTGGATCCGCTTGGGCTCCGGCCAGCGGGAGAAGGTCGAAGCCATCGGGATCACGTCCACCCGGTCCTTGCGGACGAAGATCTGGTACAGGTCCTCTTGGTTCTTCCAGCGCACCGTGAGGTCGACCCGGCCCTTGGTGTCGGCGGGCAGGTCCACCAAGGCGATCGCGGGGGCGGCCTTGGCGATGCACTGGCCGTGGGGGAGGTAGGGCTTGCCGAGGTGGACCTTGAGCTGCTTCTTGTGGAACTGGATGTCCGCTTCGATCCGGGTGTTGGAGCAGGTCTGGTCCTCGAGGGTCCGGATCTCCAGCCGCAGCTGGCTCTTGCCGTTCTGCAGGACCTCCTGCATCGACAGGTCGAGGTCGGTGCCGCGGGGCGCCTTGTAGCGAACCGGGGGATCCTCGGGGGGACGCTCCTGGGTCTCCTTGATCGCGGCCGCCTTCTCCTCCGGGGAGAACATGCCCCAGCACACGGCCCGTCCGGTGTCGCCGCGGGCCGCACAGGTCTCGCCCCGTCCG
>JAUHWK010000067.1 GCA_030424555.1 bacterium
CGCCGAGACCCTCGACGCCGCCCTCGAGGCGCTGGTCGCCAGCCCGTCCGCCGCCAACCTGACCGCGGCGCGCGAGGCGTGGCTCGACAGCCGCGAGCCCTACCTGCAGACCGAGGTCTACCGGTTCTACGACGGCCCGATCGACAACCCCGACGACGGCCCAGAGGGCCAGCTCAACGCCTGGCCGCTCGACGAGAACTACATCGACTACGTCGACGGGGACGACGCTGCGGGCATCGTCAACGACACCACCGTCACGATCGACGTCGACACCCTCACCGGCCTGAACGAGGTCGGGGGCGAGGCCAACGTCGCCACCGGCTACCACGCGATCGAGTTCTTGCTGTGGGGCCAGGACATGTCGGACACCGGCCCCGGCGCCCGTCCGCACACCGACTACGTCACCGACGGGTCCGGCACGGCGTCCAACCAGGACCGTCGCGGCACCTACCTGACCGTGGTCGGGGATCTGCTCGTCGCCGACCTCACCGACATGGCCGACGCGTGGGCCGAGGGCGCGGACTACCGCGTCGACTGGGAGGCGGACGCCGACGCCGCGTTCGAGAAGGCCCTCACCGGCATGATTGTGCTGTCGGGCTTCGAGACCGGCGGCGAGCGCTTGCAGGCGGCCCTGGACTCCGGGGAGCAGGAGGACGAGCACAGCTGCTTCTCCGACAACACGCACCGCGACATGATCCAGGACGTGCAGGGCGTGCAGAACGTGTGGCTCGGCACCTACGGCGCGATCTCGGGCACCGGCCTGGTGGACGTCGTCGAGGCCAAGGACGCCGACCTCGCGGGCCAGGTCACCGACCAGATCGCCGAGAGCCTGTCGCTCGCCAACGCGCTGCAGACGCCGTTCGATCAGGAGATTGTCCCCGGCGCACCCGGTAACGATCGGGTACAAGCGCTGATCGACAGCCTTCGCGCGCAGGAGACGCTGCTCGCGCAGGTGTTCGAGGACTTTGGCCTGTCGGTCCCCGATCCGGAGTGACCGCGGCCTGAGTGGCCTGGAGGTGGCATGCACGTGCGGCTGTCGGCGATCGCCCTCACGGGCCTGACCGCGGCGTGCGCGCCCACCCTCGCGCCCGTCGAAGACGGCGAGTGGCTGCCCGGCGGGGCGGCCACCAACACGCTGCTCCTCGGCAACAACGCGTTCTTGCGGCCGGCGGCCACGCTCACCGACGAGCACGAGCAGCACTTCTACAGCGGCAACGCGTTCTTCAACCAGGGCTGGGTCGAGGCGCCCGCGAGCACCACCGCCCGCGATGGCCTCGGCCCGCTGTTCAACGCACGGTCGTGCTCGGGGTGTCACGCGCGGGATGGCCGTGCGGCGCCCCCGGAGGCCGGGGTCACCCCGTTCGTCGGGACCCTGCTGCGGCTGTCGGTCCCCGCGGGGGAGGGCTGGGCGCCCGAGCCGACCTACGGCGGACAGCTCCAGGACGCGTCCAACCCCGGGATCCCGGTGGAGGGCGTGGCCTCCGTGGCGTGGACCGCCACCGCCGGGACCTACGACGACGGCGAGCCCTTCGAGCTGCTGACCCCCGCGTGGTCGATTGGCGAGCTCGCCCACGGGCCCCTGCATGATGACGTCCGGATCTCGGCGCGGGTCGCCCCCCACATGGTGGGCCTCGGCCTGCTCGAGGCGATCCCCGCCGACCGGCTGGACGCGCTGGCGGACGCGGACGATGCGGACGGCGATGGCGTGCGCGGACGGGTCCAGCGATCCGTCGATCCCGCCACGGGGGACCTCGCCCCAGGTCGGTTCGGCTGGAAGGGGGAGATGCCCACCGTGCGCGGTCAGGTGGCGGGCGCGTTCAACGGCGACATGGGGCTGACGTCGCCAGCGTTCCCTTTGGATGACTGCACGGCCGCACAGGAGGACTGCCTGGGGGAGGCTCCCGGCGACGACGACGAGGGACCCTGGGAGGTCCAGGCCAAGGTGATGGACCGCACCGTGCTGTACTCGGCGTCCGTGGCGGTGCCGGGACGTCGGGACTGGGAGGCCCGGGACGTCCGCCGCGGCAAGGCCCTGTTCGTCCAGCTGGGGTGCGACCGCTGCCACACGCCCCGACACGAGACCGGTCCCTACGCCGAGGTGCCCGAGTTCGAAGGGGAGACGATCTGGCCCTACACGGACCTGCTCCTGCACGACATGGGCGACGGCCTCGCGGACGACCGCCCGGTGGGGGAGGCGTCGGGCCGGATGTGGAAGACCCCACCGCTGTGGGGCCTGGGCTTGGTGCCCGACGTCAACGGCCACCAGCGCCTGCTGCACGACGGGCGGGCCCGGGGGTTTGCCGAGGCGATCCTGTGGCATGGAGGGGAAGCGCAGGACAGCCGCGATGCCTTCGCGGCGCTGTCGGCCACAGAGCGGGCGCGGGTGGTCACGTTCTTGGAGGATCTGTGAGCGGTGTGCGCATCGGGGTGATGGCGTGGGTCCTGACCGGCTGCGCGGGCGGGGTCGATCCGGAGATCCTGGAGGCCCGCCGGGCGGTCGTCACGGCCCTCACGGACGACGTGGCGGTGGGTGGCTCGGAGGCGTTCGCGGCGTCGGCCTCGGCGTTGTCGACCGCAGCGGCCGCCCTGTGTGACGCACCCGACGAGACCGGCCTCGCGGCGACCCAGGCCGCCTGGCGTTCCGCGCAGGACGCGTACAAGCGCACCGAGATCTTGATGTTCGGTCCGGTGGTCGAGGAGCCCTGGCGGTTCGGTCCGGTGGTCGACACCTGGCCCGTGCGCGGGGAGTCCGTGGAGGACCGCCTCACCGCTGGGGATCCGGTGGACCCGTCGGCGCTGTCGGGCGCCGGATCGACCCAGCGGGGCCTGCCGGTCGTGGAGTACTTGCTGTGGGCACCCGAGGGCACGGCCACGGTCGTGGAGGACGGAGCCCGGTGTGCGTACCTGGCGGGGGCCGCGGCGGACCTGGCGGCGTCCGGTGAGGCGCTGGCGGCGGCGTGGCGGGATCCGTGGCGGGATCGGCTGGTCCGGCCCGAGGACGACCCGGACGACGCGTACGATGTGGTCCAGGACGTGCTCGACGAGTACACGAACCGCGTCTTGTTCACGCTGGAGAACCTGCGGGTCGACAAGCTCGGTCGTCCCAAGGGGGACAAGGCCGGCGGCACCCCGCAGCCCGACACCCTGGAGTCCGCCCCGTCCGGCACCTCCCGGCAGGACGCGGTCGCGGCCTTGGGGGGCGTCGAGGCGGTGTTGTTTGGCGTGGACGGGGGAGACGGGTTGACCGCCCTGGTCCCGGCGGCGAGCCAGGCGCTCGTCGACGAGATCCGGGGCTTGTTGGACGCGGCGTACGCCGGGTTGGACGGCATCCCCAATCCGTTGGCCTCGGCCATCGAGGACGACCCCGAGGCGATCCAGGCCGCCCAGGATGCGCTCCGGGCGCTGCAGGCCCTGGTCCAGGTGGAGCTTGCCCAGGGGCTCGGGGTGACGGTGGCGTTCAACGACAACGATGGCGACTGAGGACGGGCGCACCTGGGCCCGTGCGCTGGGCGCTTGGCAGCCGGCGGCTGGCTACCGCGTGTTCCGTCGCCTGCTCGGGGCGCTGTGGGCGGCGGCGGCGGTGCGGTTCGTCGCGAACGGCTGGGTCGCCGAGCAGTACCTCGATCCCGACGTCCACTTTCCGTGGATCGATGGGCTGACCGTCCCCTCGCCCACCGTGATGTACGCCCTGTTCGCGGTGCAGGCGGTGGCGGGGCTGTTGGTGGCGGCGGACCGGTGGCCGCGCCGGGCGGCGGCGGCATGGTGGGTCGCGTTCGTGTGGGTCGAGCTGCTCGACCGCACCTGGTACCTCAACCACTACGTCCTGCTGAGCGTGCTCGGGGCCCTGGTGGTCGCGGTGCCGGTGCGAGCGCATGGTGGCGCGCGCTGGGTCCCCGCGTGGGGGCTGGCGTTGCTCAAGGCGCAGGTGGCGCTGGTGTACCTGTGGGCGGGGCTGGCCAAGCTCAACGCGGACTGGTTGGTGCGGGGAGAGCCGCTGCACACGTGGCTTGCGTCCAGGATGGACTGGCCGGTGGTGGGGCCGTGGTTGGCGCGTCCGGAGCTGGCGGTCGGGATGTCGTGGGGCGGGATGCTGTACGACCTCGCCGTGCCGTTCCTGCTGCTGCTGCCGAGGACCCGTCCTGTCGCCTACGGCCTGGTCGTCGGGTTCCACGTCGTGACCGGGTTGCTGTTCCCGATCGGGGTGTTTCCCTGGGTGATGGTGTTGGCGTCCACGCTGTTCCTGCCCGCGGACTGGCCGGTCCGGCACCGGGGGACGGCGCGGGCGGTCGATCCGCCGCCCCCGCACCGCCTGTCGGGTGCGGGCCTCGCCGGGGTGGTGCTGGTGGGCGTCCTGATGGCGGGGATGCCCGTGCGCCACGTGCTGTACGGGCCGGACGTCAACTGGACCGAGCAGGGGTTTCGCCTGTCGTGGCGGGTGCTGCTGATCGAGAAGACGGGCTTCGTCACGTTCACCGCCGAGGAGCGCACCACGGGTCGGCGATGGACCGTGGAGCCGCGGGACGACCTGACGCCGGTCCAGCACCAACAGATGCGGACGCAGCCCGACCTGATCGCCCAGTACGCGCGCCACATCGCGCGGGGCTTTGCGGCGCGTGGGCACGATGTGGCGGTGTACGCAGACGCGTGGGCCGCCCTCAACGGCCGGCCCACCCAGCGGCTGATCCGCCCCGACGTCGACCTCACCCAGCCGTGGTGGGACCGTCACCAGCAGGGGTGGATCGTGCCCCGTGGCCAGCAGCTGCTGCGCGATGCGGCCCGCGCCGAGTCGCCCTCGCCGGCACGGTGACGCCGGGTCCCGAAGACCCCGTGCGCCTCAGAGCGGGCGGCTGACCTGATCGGCCCCCGCGCGGATCACCGCCCACATCGACGCGCAGATCACCGCGAAGAACGCGACGGTGGACAAGGCGAGCCAGGGCTCGGACAGGACGAGGTGCGGGGTCATGGGCACTCCAGGACCGGAGTGTAGCCGTAGTGAAATCGACATTCAACATCAAGATTCGATCGGACCGGGCGGCGTGGGGCGAGGTGCCGGTGGTGCGGCGTGAGGGGGAGGGATCGGCGCCACCCGTGCGCTGGCACGCTCGTCCTTTCGGTGCAGTCAGCCAGGAGCGCCAGCGGTCGAGCGCGCGAACGTTCGGTGTTTGACGGCTTGCGTGCCGGCCCTTGGAGTACGAACCATTCGCTGCTCGGGACCCGGCGAGATCCCGAGGCCCTTCCGCCGACGATGGTGGATCCACATCAGTCAGCCGCGGGCACGCTTCTTGTTTGCGGTCGGGGTGGTCCCTCCCGGTTGGGGCTCGGGAAGTACGACGACCCGTGGGAAGCCGTTCGGGTGGTTCTCGGGATCCAAGTCTGGTCCGTAGTCGTCGAAGATGCGGTGGCCCAGTTTGGCGAACTTGAGGAGCATCTTCTGTTTGAACGGGTCCATCTGGAACTTTCCGTTCTCCCACTTCGACACCGTGGTCGTGTCGACCTCGAACATGTCCGCGAAATCCGACCCCGACAGGCCAAGCCTCTTCCTCAGGAAGCGGATCTCGGGGCCCGTGAGCGAAGTTCGCTCTCCATCGGAGCCCTTGTCCACTCTGTTTGCGATGAACCCCACGACCGCGTCGAGGAGGAGGTCCATCGGGGGCATCTCGTCGTACGCTTCCTGACAGCTTTGGCATTCGTAGACCGTGATGCCGTCCAACGCGACGCCGTCCAAGCCGACGTTGAGTGGCACGATCTGGTTCGCCTTCGCCATGATGTCGGTGCTTCCGCAGGCGATGCAGCGCATGGTTCCTCCTCTACTTCTCGTCGTGACGCATCACGGTGACGACGACCAAGCGGCCTTGGTACCAGTCGAAACTCACGGCGGCGGACATCTTCGTCGTCTCGATTCGGTACCTCCAGGTCCCGTGTTCGAACGTGGTCTTGTCGGGCGCGCAGTGTCCACCGGCCAGGATGTTTGCGAGGTCGGGCAGGGTGATGTCCCGCTCTGCCATTCGACGCTTGGCGTGCTTGGTGAGGTACCAGACATCGTCGCGATGGGCCTGGCGCACCCGCCGACGCACGTCGGTGGGGTGAAGGGGTTCATCGGGTGGTGGGTCGTCTGACACCATTGGAGTAACTCCAACTCGGGTTGCTTCGCGTGTCAATTCTCTACGACGCCGTTCGTACGTCAGCTTCTGGCGGCGGTGACCTACCGCGAAAGGGGGCGCGTCGCATCGCACGCCAAGGCGACGGCTGTCGCTGGAAGTGTGCGCCCCTCTGTGCGCCCCGGGTCCCGATTGGGCACGAAGTCCTGGCCCGGACACACGGTGTCAGCGGCGCTCAACCGCCTCTCCGTTCCAGTATTAGAACCGCCAGTACACGAACGCCTCTCCACCGCCGCCGCCGAACGTCAGGACGGCGAGGAGGGCGAGGGTCCAGGCGACCAGGCGCAGGGGGGCGACCCACGGGGCGGCCGGGGGAAGACGCTGTGCGAGGGCGGTGCCCAGGGCCATCGCGCCACCGGCGGCGGCGGCGAGGGCGAGGGTGGCGCTGGCGAGGGCGCGCAGGTCGGGGGGGGTGTCCCACGCGCCGGGCATGGTGAGCGAGGCGAACCACGGGAGGTCGGGGGCGCGGAACACGGCGAGGCTGAGGAGCAGGACGGGGGTCCACGCCAGCCAGCCGACGAGGGGGCGGTCCAGCGCAGGCCAGCGGGCACGCAGGGGGCGCCAGACGACCAGCGCGACGCCGTGCAGGAGGCCGAACGCGAGGAACGTGCCGGCCAGCCCGTGCCACAGGCCGACGAGCGCCATCGTGCCGAGGGTGGCGAGGACGGGACGCCGTAGGCCCCCCATCGCCGCGAAGCCGTGGTCCATCATCCAGCGGGTGAGGGTGGCGTGCCAGCGCTGCCAGAAGTCGGACGGGGACCGCGCCAGGTAGGGACGGTCGAAGTTGGGGGTGAGCCGGATCCCCAGCAGGCGGGCGCTGCCCCGGGCCAGGTGCGTGTACCCTCGGAAGTCGGCGAGGAGCTGGACCATGAACCCGAGCGTGCCCGCCGCGAGGGTGAGCGCGGTGGCAGGCTGGGAGAAGCAGCGGTCGACCCACGGGGCGAGCACGTCCGCGACCGCGAGCTTCTGCACGGCCCCCCACAGCAGCAGATCCATCCCCGCGACGAGGTCCTCGCGGGTGGGCGCGCGCGGGGCGCGGACCTGGGGGAGCAGGTCGGCGGCGCGCTCGATCGGCCCGACGATGAGCTGTGGAAAGAAGGCGACGAACGCGAGGAAGGTGTTGGCGTCCCGCTCAGCGCGCACCCGGCCAGCCCGCACGTCGAGCGTGTAGCCCAGCGTCTGCAAGGTGTAGAAGCTCAGGCCGGGTGGGACGAGCGCCCCCACCACGACCGGGTCCACGCCGAGGCCGATCGCGGAGGCGGCGCCCCCGATCTCCCGCACGAAGAAGTCGGCGGCCTTGAACCCGCCGAGCACGCCGAGGTTGCCGAAGACGGACAGCAGGGTCCAGGCGCGTGCGCGGTCGGGATCGTCCTCGATGCGCTGGGCCACGAAGAAGTCCAAGAAGGCGCTCGCGACGAGCAGCAACACCAGGCGGGGGTCGACCCACCCGTAGAACATCAGGCCGCTGGCCACGATCATCAGCCGTCGCCCGGCGGGCTGGAGCATGGTCCACACCGCGAGGACGCCCAGCAGGAACAGGGGGTAGCCGGGGTCGACGAAGCTCATGGCGTGCGCTCGTGCAGCGTCAGGGTCGGGACCCACCACCAGCGGCCATCGTCGGGTGGACGGAGGAAGACCTTGAGCTCCCCGGGTGCAGCGTCGATCGGGACGTCCGTCGGCACGCCGTCGGGGATGGGGACCCGGGCGACCACGGTGTCGTCCTGGCGGACGAGCAGGGTGAGCGGCGCCCCGGGCTCGGTGGCGTGGGCGAGGACCTCGAGGTGGGCGACGCCGCCGAGCAGGGCGTTGGCCGTGGCGACCCCGGCCTGCAGGACGCGGCGCGGGTCGATCCAGTGGCCCCCGCGGCACACGGTGGACTCGAGGTCGGGCGTGAGGGCCCATTGTGGGTCGGCGCCCGCGATGGGTCCAGCGCGGAGGCCGCCGTGCATGGGCATCCACGGCACGGCGTCGGCATGGGGGCCGAGCGGCGCGGGTCCCACGGTGTCGGTCCGCACGAGGACGGGCAGGCAGCTCCGCGGGACGTGGTGGTCCTTGGCCGTGGCCAGGATCTGGACCAGCGTGGGGTCTCGCAGGGCGATCTCCCCGGTGTTGCCTGGGCGGGCGGGCCTCCAGGCCGGGCGGCGGTCCTCTCCGGGTCCGTGTCGGATGCGCCCCGCGTGCAGGTCGACGGTGCGGGGACGGGCCGCGACCGGGTCGCCGAGGAGGGGACCGTCGCGATCGCCGGCGTGCAGCAGGACGTGCCAGGCGGCGTCTTCCGGGATGCGCAGGGTGAGCGTGTCCCGGGCGACCCCCACCAGGCGCATGCGGTGCCCGGTGATCTGGGCGGGCTCGGTGGACTCTGCGAGGGAGGCGCGCGGGGGGCCGCCGAGGCTGGCGAGGTCGAGCGTGACCCGCCGGCGACCGAGGCCGGACAGGGTGGTGGTGGTGCCCGGCGGCAGGAACAGGCCCGCGGCAGGCAGGTCGTCCAGGACGACGTCGACCTGGGGAGCGGTGGTGCCCGAGACGACGGCGCGGTCCAGGGCCCACACGCCGGGGTCGTCGGGCCGATCGGACCAGGGAAGCGGGGTGTCGTCGCGGCGCACGGACAGGGGCGTGCGGAGCGGGATGGCCCGCGCGCGCAAGGACATCGGCGCGACCGCCCAGGCGGGGTGGGTGGAGACGAGCCCGTCGCCGGGGCGGGACGGATCGGGGCTCCATGCCGGGATCGCGGGGTCGCCCTGGCGCTGCACGGCGATCGTGTGGACCGACCCGGGTCCTGGGATGGGTGCGCCGCCGAGCGCGGGCAGGAGGCGGGCGGCCAGGGCCTCGGTGACGGTGGCCCGTCCTGCCGCCGAGAGGTGGACCGGGTCGCGGAAGGCCTCGGGCGTCGCCAGGGAGCGCAGGTCGATCCACCCCACGCCGTGCTCCTGAGCCCAGGCGCGCAGGGCCACCCGGGCCTCGGCGGGGTCCGCCCCGGCGGCGCGGGTGGACGACACCGGCAGCAACGCCACCACCAGCTGGGCATCGAGGGCCCGCACCTCCCGCCACAGCGCGGGCAGCAAGGTGTCGGCGATGTCGGTGTGGGGATCGGGCTGGCCGCTGCCGATCGCCTCGTCGGGGGCGTCCAGGAACGGTTGATCCCCTGCATCGGGGGCGCCGATCGCCACGCCGAGTCCGGCGATCGCCTGCACGATCGCGGTGCGCAGGCCGTCGGGATCGCGGTCCGAGCCCGTCCCCAACACGCCGCGCACGTCGTCGTCGGCGGGGGTCAGCCATGCGCGGAGCCGACGCCGGTGTCCGAGGCCCTGGCGCTCCTCCGACAGGATGGGACGCGGGGAGGCGGCGAGGACCACCAGGCGCGGGTTTCCGCCGGGGTCGACCACCGCGCGACGCAGGGCGACGAGCCAGCTCGGCAGCGCGGAGCCGTCGACCGCGAGTGACACGGCGGGGGCCGACAGGGCGGTGGAGAGCGCCTCGACATCGACCGCGTGCCGCAGGCCGCTGTTGCCGAGCAGGACGACCTCGGCGGCGGCGGGATCGATGGACCCGACGGCATCGGCCCACGGTGGTTGGTCGGGTCCGGGGCCGAGCGGACGCGTCCACCAACCCCACACGAGCGCCGCGCTCACCAGGCAGGCAGCGATCCAGGCGGCGACGGCGGAGGGGCGGGATGGCAGGGGGCCTCCGGGACCGGCCGCGGGTGGCGTGGTAGGTCGAGCCCCGTATCCGGGACGCCCCCGTGCGCGCGCGGCCCGTGGTGCGTTCCGGACGCTGGAGCCCGCATGTCCCCCGATGCCTTCTTCGACGCCCTCTGGGCTGACTTCACCGCGATCGCACCGGCGGCCGCCACGCTCCGCGCCGCGTTTGAGGCCGAGGGCGAGACGGTCCTCAACGACCACGTCGCGTTCCGTACGTTCGACCGGGGGCCGCTCACGCTGGACGCCCTGGAGCCACTGCTGCTTGGGCTCGGCTACACGCGGTACGCCCCGTACCGGTTCGAGGAGAAGAAGCTGCGGGCGTACGGCTACCTGCATCCCCGCGCCGACCTCCCCAAGGTGTTCTGCTCGGAGCTGGAGGTCGACGCGATGCCCGACGACGTCCAGGACGTGATCGACGGGCTGGTCGCGCAGATCCCCGCCGACGCGGGCGAGCGCGCGTCGGTGTTCCACGCCGGCCGGCTGTGGGCGCCGATCCCCCACGCGACCTGGCAGCGCCTCGCCGAGGTCAGCGAGTACGCGGCCTGGCTGTCAGCGCTCGGCATGCACGCCAACCACTTCACCGTGTCCGTCCACGATCTGTCCACCCGGTTCCGCTCGGTGGCGGCGGTGCTGGACTTCGTCGAGCAGAAGGGCTTTGCGATCAACGAGAGTGGCGGGCGGATCAAGGGCAGCCCCGAGGTCTTGCTCGAGCAGGGGTCGACGCGTGCGGACGTGATGCCGGTGGCGTTCGCGGACGGAGAGCACGCGATCCCTACCTGCTACTACGAGTTCGCCCTGCGCTACCCGCAGGCAGACGGCACGCTGTACCCGGGCTTCGTCGCCGCGAGTGCAGACAAGATTTTCGAGTCGACCGACGTCAGCTCGGCGGAGTGAGCCGGTGACCGGCCCGCACTGTCGCGGCGGGGTCTGGGGTGCTGCTGCGCTGGGAGCGATCGCCTGTGTGCAGCCCCTGGGCGACCTGAGCGGGACGCCCGTCTCCACGCCGGCAGACCCGGTGTGCGTGTGGAACGCGGCGTACCGTGAGCATGGGGAGCCCGACGCGATCGAGGACGCCGTGGCGCGGGCCGAGGGCTGCTACGTGGTGGTCGACCCGTTCGACCGCGCCGAGGCGGCCGAGGCGATCGCGCCGCTGAAGGCCCAGGGCAACACGGTCGGCTGCTACGTCAGCGTCGGCACCTGCGAGGCCTGGCGGGACGACTTCGAGGACCTGGAACCCGCGTGTGCAGCGCGGGCGTGGTCGGCGTGGCCCGGCGAGTACTTCGTCGCCGACCTGGAGGGGGCCCTGCCCGTGATGCAGGCCCGGATGGCGCGCGCCGCGGGGTGGGGATGCGACCTCGTCGAGTTCGACAACATGGACTTCGCGCTGGAGGCCGAGCGCTACGGGGTGACGATCACCCAGGCCGAGGCGGATGCGTACGCCCTGGCCTTGTGCGACACGGTCCATGGCCTGGGGATGGGCTGCATGGCGAAGAACGGCCGACCGGCGGGCGACGACCGGTTCGACGGCGGCACGTTCGAGTCGTTCGCCCACGACCTGGACTGGTGGTCGCACGACGCCCTGCAGTCCTTCGTGGACGCGGGCGACCTCGCGATCGTCGTCCACTACCGGGACCGCCGATGCGACGACGTCGGGCGGTACTACCGGCTCGCGTACGGCACGGGCGTGTCGATGCTCTGCGCCGATCCCGCGGTGAGGGGCTACCGCCACTGAGCGCCGCCCGTCAGGTGGACAGCAGCCGCCGGAGATCGGCGATCGACGCCGCCTGGAGGGAGACCACGGCGAGCGCGTACACGGCCGCCCCGCCCGCGACCCGGGCGAGCACGGGCAGCCACGGCACGGCCCACACCGCAGCCGCCATCACCGCGCACGCGAGCAGCACGCGTGGGACGGCGTCGTGGACCGGCGCCGCGGCGTCGGTTCGGCCCTGGGCGCGCACCGCCAGCGTGTAGACGACCCCCTCCGTGAGGAGCATGGTCGCGGCCGCGCCCGCCGCACCCCATGCCGGGACGACCAGCAGGTTCAGGCCGAGGTTCATCCCTGCGGCGAGGCGGGCCAGGCGCATCCGGGCGTCCTCGTGGCGTCGGGCCGTGAGGGCGGTCGTGAGCAGGGCCTGGACGAAGCGCAAGGGGACGGTGGGCAGCAACAGGACGAGCGGCAGGACGCTGCCCCCGTAGGCAGGACCGAGCGTCTCCAGGACCAGGGGCTCGGCGAGCACGATCCCGCCCACGGCGATCGGGAGGGACAACGCCCACAGGGGCCGCGCGACCTGGGTGATGGTCGAGCTGGCTTCGTCGGCGGGGTGGACGGACAGGGTGGGGAGCAGGCCGCGGCCGACGACCTGGGCCACGACCGGGAGCTGGAGCGCGAGCACGGCGGCTGCCTGGTACAGCCCGACCTCCGCTGGACCGCGCAGGGCGCCGAGGACGAGGACGTCGCCGACGGCGAACAGCGTCCCGAACAGCAGGTTGCGCGCGAACGGCGTGCTGGCCTGCAGGGTGCGCGCCTTGTCTTCGGGGCCCGCGGGCGGGAGTGGGCCGACGTGGACAGCGCGGCGATGTGCCAGCGAGACTGCGAGCAGGGCCTCTCCCGTGCCCCACGCCGCGATCACCGACCACACGCCCGCCCCAGCCGCGAGGGCCGCGACCAGGACGACGGCCTGGATTCCGCGGGCGACGAGGGTGGGCACGACCTGTTTGGTGGCGTGTCCCGCACCCAGCAGCGCGCTGTCGTCCAGGATGAGCCGGGCGGCCACCGTGGAGACCCCCCCGGCCGCGACCCCGAGGGCGATCTGTCGGCTGGATCCGCCCATCGCGGCGAGGGACCCCGCGATCGCCAGGGTGGACAGGACGCCCGCGCGGGGGAGGCGTCGGAGGAGGACGGCGAGCGTGCGCAGGCCGTGGGTCCGGTCTTGCGCGACCTGGCGGGTGACGAGGTCCATCGCGCCGAGGGTGGGCAGCACCCACCACACCTGGGCGACGCCGCGGGCGAGGCCGATCTCTCCCCAGGCCGACGGGCCCAGCCACCGCGCGGCGAGC
>JAUHWK010000571.1 GCA_030424555.1 bacterium
TCGCGAGATGGGGGTGGTGCACCACCGCGCCCGTCGGCTCGACGAGGCGGCCCGCTGCTACACCGAGGCGGCCGAGGTCCACCGGCGGGCTGAGGATGCGCGGTCCGAGGCGATCACCACCGCCAACCTGGGGGCGGTCGAGCACGATCGCGGCGTGCTCGACGCGGCGGAGGCGCACTACCGCGCTGCGATCACGCGGTTGGAGCTCCTGGGGGATCGGCGGGTTGAGGGCATCACGTGGTCGAACCTGTCGCTGGTGCGCCTCGCGCTGGGGGATGTGGCGGGCGCGCAGCAGGCGGTCGGCCGGGCGCGCGCCCACCTCGATGCCACCGGCGACGATCGGCTGCTCGCGATCGCGACGAGCAACCTGGGGTGGATCGGCCTGATGGATGGCCGGCCTCGGGACGCACAGCGTCACCTCACCGAGGCGCTGGACACCCTGGCACCCCACACCGACGTGCGGGCTGAGGCCCTGGTGCTCGCCCGTCGGGGGGCGGCGAGGGCCCGGCTGGGGGGACCGTACGTGGCCCAGGCCCAGGCCGATCTGGACCGGGCGGAGCGGATGGCGGGCGGGACCTCGGATCGGCTGCTGATCCGCACGGTCGCCCTGCTTCGGGCCTACCTCGATCTGGCGCGGGGAGAGGGTTCGGAGACCGTTCGCCGGATCGAGGACGCCCGCCGGGCCGAGCCGGATCAGCCCGCCCTGGTGGCCATCGCGGACGACGCGCGAGGAGCCGTCAAGCACCTCGAGGCCTTGCTGCTGGAAGATCCCGGTCGGGCGGTCTGCGTGGGTCCCGAGCAAGCCTGGGTGCGGGGGCCTCACCAGGAGGCCGCCTCGTTGGAGCGCAAGGTCCCCGCGCGTCGGGTCCTGTCCGCGCTCGTGAAGGCCCGACAGACCCGTCCTGGCGTGGGACTCGATCTCGATGCGCTGTTCGAGGCGGGCTGGCCCGGTGAGTCCATTCGTCCCGACAGCATGCGCAACCGCGTCCACGTCACGCTCAACCAGCTCCGCGGGGTTGGACTCCGAGAGGTGCTGCTGCGCGGCGACGACGGCTACCTGCTCGATCCCGACGTCCCCCTGTTGGTGGCGGACGACGGCGCGTGAGTGCAGGGACTCAACGTCCGGCGCTTAAGCGCACTTAGGGGTGGTTCGACGGGCGTTTCGGAGGGTGCCGCCCTGGGTAGTGGAGTGCAGGCCCTGACCCGAGGAGGCCCTGATGACCCCGACCCGAACCCTGCTGCTGTCGACCGCTGTCGCACTCACCGCGTGCGGCGAAGCACCCCCCGAGGCCGACGACGCCCCTGGCGGTGCCGGCCCCTCGTACGGCTACGGCTACGGCGACTCGGACGAAGACTCCGATGCCGCCACGTCCACGGCGCGCGCGGACGGCCTGCGTCAGGCGGGCGCGACGGGACGCCTGCCAGAAGCCGTCTCGGGGCCCGCCGGGGGCGCCTGCCATGAGCAGGAGCCGTCCAAGGAGACGCCCTGCGCGGACTGCGGGGTCGGCCCGGCCTCGTTCGCGGACTTCCAGCCGGCTTCCGTGGTGGTCGGTCAGCCCGACGCCCTGCATGGGGACGCGTTCGGGCTGCAGTACGTGTTCCGCTTCCCCGGCAGCGTGCTCGCCCACGACGGCCGCCTGCTGGTGGCGGACGGGGCGGCGAGCGGTGTGTACGTGTTCGACACTGTTCCGTCGGTTCAAGGCGCATTGCCAGATGACGTGATCGGACGCGATGGGCTCCGTGGCGGGACCTTGCCGGTGGGTGCGGACGCCCTGGGGACGTTCGTGTACGGCCTGTCGACGGATGGCGAGCGCTTCGCCGTGGCCGATCGCGGCAACGCGCGCGTGTTGCTGTACGACGAGGTGCCGGACGGTCGGGTGGCGGCGTCGGTGGTACTCGGGCAGGACGACTTCACCTCCCGCGCGATGGGTCGCTCGCGGTCACGGGTGAGCGGTGACCTGCGGGGCGTCCACCTCGCGGGCGATCGCCTGGTGGTCGCGGACTTCGGCAACCACCGGGTGCTGGTGTGGAACACCGTCCCCACCGAGAGCGCCACGCTCCCCGATCTGGTGTTGGGACAGGCGGACTTCGACGGGGGGGAGCGCAACCGCGGGGGCGCGGTGGGTCCCGACACCCTGAGTGGACCCACCGGCGTGTGGACCGATGGCACCCGCTTGGCCATCGCGGACGCCGACAACCACCGGGTGCTGCTGTGGGACCAGTTCCCGACCGAGCCCGGCCAGCCCGCGGATCGGGTCGTGGGGCAACCGGACGGCACCTCGTCTGCGCCCGCGGTCGGTGCCACACACCTGCATGCGCCCTACGACGTGCTGTTTGACGGCGCCCGCCTGTACGTCAGCGACCAGTTCAACCACCGCGTGGTGTCCTACGACGGCTGGCCCGCGCAGGACGGCCCCGCGGCGACCGGGGTGTTGGGCCAGTCCGATCTGCTCCACGGCGCTCCCGACGATGCGGATCAGGACGGCGTCGCCGACGCACAGCCCTCCGCACACACCCTCAACCTCCCCGGGATGTTGACGTTGGACACGGGACACCTG
>JAUHWK010000572.1 GCA_030424555.1 bacterium
GTACAACAGCCACTACATCTTCCCCCGCGTGTCCGGGATCCCCTTTCGAAACTGGACGATCGTCGGCGGATTCCTGATGGCGTGGCCCGACCGTCCCGACGGCGCCGTGTTCCGATGCACCGACGCGGAGGCCGAGAAGTTCAACTGCACCGCGGGCGACGACATCAAGGGGCCGCTGGGCTGGGAGGTCGATCTGGCGGTCAAGCACCGCTGGTACGACCACATCTTGTTCAGCCTGGAGATGGGGTACGCCCACGCCACCAACCGCCTCCCCCTGGAGCGCACGGGCCTGAACCCCTCCGGCAACTTCTGGACGATCCAGAGCCGCCTGGCCTGGGAGTTCTGAGGAAGGCGGGCGCCCGACGCGGGCCATCGCGGAGGGCGCCGGGGGAGGACCCCCCTTGGGCGGGGGCGATCGCGCCGCGGGGAAGTCCCCGTCCCGACCCCCACCGTTTCCCTACACGACACGCACTGCGTCGCGTCTGCCCTCTACTCCCGCCCCCATGCACACCCTAGATCGCGGACCTTCCCCGAGGAGGATCCATGATCACCGTCCGCCCCTCCGACGCCCGCGGCCTCGCCGACCACGGCTGGCTGCGCAGCCGGCACACCTTCAGCTTCGGCAGCTACCACGACCCCGCCCACATGGGGTTCGGCCACCTGCGGGTGATCAACCAGGACCACGTCGCGCCGGGTGAGGGCTTCGGGACCCACCCGCACCGCAACATGGAGATCATCTCGGTGCCGACCTACGGCCAGCTCGCGCACCGCGACAGCGCAGGCCACGGCGGGATCATCCTCCCGGGTGAGGTCCAGGTGATGAGCGCGGGGCGGTCCATCCTCCACTCCGAGATGAACGGGTCGCGCGAGGAGCCCGTCGGCTTCCTGCAGATCTGGATCCTGCCCAGCGTCTCCGGCGGCGAGCCCCGGTATGGACAGAAGGACTTCGGCGAGGCGCCCGGACGCACCCTCGTGGTGAGCGGGGACGGGCGAGACGGGTCGCTTTCCATCAAGCAGGACGCCGACCTGTGGCGTGTTCGGCTCTCCGCCGGTACCGAGGAGGCCGTCCAGCTCCTCCGACGCCGGGCGTGGGTGCAGGTCCTCCAGGGCGACCTCGCGATCGACGGCACCCCGCTCCACCCCGGCGACGGCGCCGCCATCACCGATCTGACCTCCTTCACCCTGCGGGCCGAGACCGACGTCGACGCCCTCCTGTTCGACCTCCTCTGAGTTGGAGTCCCCATGTCCTTCACGATGCTCGGCATCTCCGGCAGCCTGCGCGCCGCGTCCACCAACACCGCCCTGCTGCGAGCCTGCCAGGGCCTGATGCCGGAAGGCGCGGAGCTCGTCCTCCTGGAGTACGGCGACCTTCCTCTGTACAACGGCGATCTGGAGACCGAGGGCCCGCCCCCCGCCGTCGCCCGCGTGCGCCAGGCGATCCGCGACGCCGACGCCCTGCTGTTCGCGACCCCCGAGTACAACCACTCGATCTCGGGCGTGCTCAAGAACCTGATCGACTGGGCGAGCCGTCCCGCCTTCCAGAGCTCGCTGGTGGGCACGCCCTCGGGGATGCTGTCCGCCGCCCCGGGTGCGGTCGGGGGCGCCCGGGCCCAGCAGCACCTCAAGCCGATCCTGCTCAGCGGGATGGTGCCGATCTTCCCCGGTCCCGAGGTCGTGGTGAACCACGTCGGCGACAAGCTCGAGGGGGACGTCGTCACCCACGAGGCGACCGCCGCGTTCCTCACGAAGTACCTCGCGGACTTCGCCGCGTGGACGAAGGTCCAGCCCACCCCCTGAACCGCGATACGGCCCGCTGCGGAGGCCGACACGATGGCGCAGGACGTGGGACATCCGGTCGAGGGACCCCCGTCGGGGTCCGCGCGGTTCGATCCTGCCACCCGACGCTGGTGGCGGGAGGGCCTGGACCGGCCGTGGATCGTCGACGGCGACAGCCCGGTGACCCTGCATCCCACGCTGTCGTCCGAGCCGGCCATCGCCCACCTCGCGCAGCCGGTCGTGGTCGCCCACGTCGGGACCACCTCCCTGCGCGTCCCGTGGCCGCTGGTGTGGGAGGCGCGGGTCGGCGATCGGGTGATCGACCGGTTCCGGCCCGGCATGCGCAAGGCGCTGCTGGGTCCGGTGGGCAGCGGCCGGGTGCTCGCCGCCGCGATGGTGCAGGCCCTGGCCGACGACCAGCCGCCCCCCGAGGGCCACGCCACCCTGCTCGTGGACCTCGCACGGGACACCCCCGGCACCACCACGGTCCGGCGGGTGGCGTTCGATGAGCGCGGACTGACCCTGGTGCGACGGGCATCGCAGTGGGTGGCGGGCCGGGTCGTCGTCCGCATCTTCGAGGGCGACCACGCCGACGCCACCGGGGCCGTGCTTCCCCGCCAGGAGGGCGACGAGGTGCTGCGCGCCGCCGATCCCACCGCGCGTCTGCACGACGCCCCCCGGCTGCGGTGGTGGGTGGACGGCACCCGTCGGTCGATGGAGTACACCCTGTGATCCCCACACTGCCGCCGTACGACGCCTGGCTCCCCGG
>JAUHWK010000573.1 GCA_030424555.1 bacterium
GGGCGGGGGAGGGAACGGATCATGGCCAGGGTACTCCGGCGGGGGCGGGGGGAGGTGTCGGTCGAGGACAGACACGGCGTCGTACCGCGGGCCCCGCGCCCTGGATGTACCCAACGGTCACCTGTGGGTACGCAAGCGCCGGGGCCTGCTCGTCGGACCCGAGGCTGCGCGTCATCCGCTGGGGGGTGTCTCCGGCGACAGCGACGCCACGAGCATCGCGCGGAACGCCGACACCCGGGCGGGCACCGGCCCGTCGCCTGGAACCACCCACCACAGCGCGCCGACGTCATCGGAGCACCCGGGCAGGACGCGCACCAGGGCGCCGCGGGCGACGTCAGGGGCCGCGAGGAAGGACGCGAGCGGACCGATGCCTCCCCCGGCGACGAGGGTGGCGAGGACGAACTGCATCGCGTCGGAGCGCACGCGCGGGCGGATCCCGGTGAGCCCTTCGAGGAGCGACGGGTAGCCGACGAGGACGTGCTGGTGGAGGTCGTCGAGGGAGGACGGGGTGCCGTGCCGCGCCAGGTACGACGGTGCAGCGTACAGGCCCGCCGTCAGCGATCCGATGCGCTGGGCCCGCCCGGCGCCAGGCAAGGAGCGCACCGAGAACCGGATCGCCGCATCGAGCCGCTCGGCCATCAGGTCCACCACGCGGTTCGTCAGCACGGTCTCGACCTCGACCTGCGGATACCGGGCGGCGTACGCGGCGACGATCGGGGCGAGGACGATCGCGCCGTAGTCCTCGGTGGTGGTCAGGCGCAGGGTGCCTTGGGGCGCGTCGCCAGGCGTGGGGATCGCGTCGACGGCTTGCTGGAGGCCCCCAAGGAGCGGGGCCACCCGGGCGTGCAGCGCGGCGCCCTCGGCCGTCGGGGCCACCTGTCGCGTGGTGCGGTGGAGCAACGCCACCCCAACGCGGGCCTCCAGCTGGGCCACAGCGCGGCTCACCGAGGATCGGGCGATGCCCAGGCGATCGGCCGCCCGGCGAAAGCTGCCTTCGTCCACCACGGTGCGGAAGACGTGCAGGTCGTCCCACATTGTTCCCTTCCTGGACCAGTGTGTTCCGATTGTACCCATTTCGAGCCCAGCGCGTCCTCCATACGGTGGGGTCCCACCTGGGAGGAATGCCATGTCCCTGCTCGTCACCGGCGCGTCCGGTCACCTCGGCCGCCGCGTCGTCCACCACCTGAAGGCTGCCGGCCACGAGGTCCTCGCCGGATCCCGAACGCCCGCCGAGGGGGGCCGTCGTGTCGACTTCGACGATCCCGACCTCGCCAAAGCGTTCGAAGGCGTGCGCCGCCTTTTGATCATCAGCACCGATGCGCTGGACGAGCCAGGAAAGCGGCTCCGACAGCACCTCCATGCGATCGAGGCGGCCGAGGCCGCGGGAGTCGAGCACATCGTCTACACCTCGTTCCTCAACGCCCGGCCCGACAACCCAGCCGTCGTCACGCCCGATCACCTCGGGACCGAAGCGCGCCTCGCCGCCAGCCCGCTGTCGTTCACGATCCTGCGCAACAGCCTGTACGCCGAGGTTCCCTTGATGGGACTCGACGCGGCGCGGGCGACCGGGTCGTGGTTCCACGCCACGCAGGGCGGGAAGACGTCCTACGTCACGCGGGAGGACTGTGCGCGGGCTGCGGCGGCCGCGTTGGCGTCCGAGGACACCCGCCGCACGGTGGTCGACATCACCGGGCCGGAGGCGGTGTCGGCCGAGACCCTGGCGGGCTTGTTGTCGACCGCGACGGGCCAGGCCCTGGCCCCGGTGTCGCTGTCCGAGGAGCAGTTGGTGGCCGGCATGGTCGAGGGCGGGATGCCCGAGCCGTTCGCCCGCGCGATGGCGACCTTCGACCGCTGCATCGCAGAGGGATGGGCCGAGTCTGTGTCGGATGGGGTCCGTGCCTTGACCGGATCGGACCCGGAGCCGCTCGGATCCTTCCTCGCCCGCGCACTCGGCTGAGCCCGCCAGCGCGCCGGAGGACCGGACGGCCTTCGGCGCGCGTCGCGGGCGTTCGAACCTGCACGTCGGCGCTGTGGTGGTCGGCATTAGGGCGGGGGGGCAGCCCGAGGATTCCCATGCCGTTCACCCCCCGCTTCCGCACCCTCCAGGACGTGCTCCACCACGCCGCCGCGTCCCACGCGGCCCGTCCGTTGTTCGGCACCAAGCAGGACGGCGCCTGGACCTGGACGTCGTACGCCGGGTTCGCGGAGCAGGTCGCGGAGGCGCGGGGGGCCCTCGCGGCCCGCGGGGTCGCCCGTGGGGATCGCGTGGCGATCATCGCCGACAACTGCGTGGCGTGGGCGGTCGCGAACTACGCCACCACAGGCCTCGCCGCACAGTTCGTCCCCATGTATGAGGCCCAGCTCGCCAAGGACTGGCAGTTCATCCTGGCCGATTGCGGGGCCAAGGTGCTGTTCGTGGCGGATCCCACGATCGCCGCGACGATCGCATCGTTGCGGGACGCGCTCCCCGCGCTGGAGCACGTGATCGAGACCCTCACCGTGCTCGGTGGACTGGCACCCAAGGTGGCGGACGAGA
>JAUHWK010000574.1 GCA_030424555.1 bacterium
GCACGAGGCCCGGCGCGGCCACGTCACGCCCCACCAAGCGAACCCCATCCACCGTCGCGCACTGGGCCCCCTCCTCGCAGCGCAGCGCCGCGTGGGAGACCACCGCACCCGTTCGCGCGTACACCAGCGGCGCCACGCCCCAGGACGGCACCACCGAGAGGGCGCCGGCCGGTTTCACGACGGGCTCCCGCACCGCCGACACCCTGCGCGGCGCATCTTGCCGAGCGGCCATGATGGAGCGCTCCGGCCACGCCCGGATCTCCAGCAGCGCCAGCACACAGGCCGTCCAGGCCAGCGCCCGAGGGGACCGCCAGTGTCCCCCTGCCACGCCCGTCAGCACCACGATGCCCAGCCCGGATCCCGCGCCGAAGATGGCGGGACGGACCGCCGTGAATGAGCCCGCCGCGGTGGCCGCGGCAATCCAGCCCGCCCCCGCGCCGAGCAACGCCGCGGCCTCCGAACCCAAGCGCTCTCGCGGAAACGCCGCGAGCACGCACCCCAACACCAGCACGCCGATCCCCGCCGAGAACGCCGACACGCCGCCCCCACCCAGGCCCGAAGACACCGCCCACAACATGCGCATCCAGCCCGGGTCTCCTCCCGGAAGGATCCGGTTGCTGGGCTGCCAGAGCGCCATCCCAAGCCACGGGAGGACCGACACCACCCCCACCGCGGGAACCACCAGCAAGCGCGGACGCCGCACACCGACCACCACCCCGATGCCCGCCAGGACGCCGAGGCCCAGGTAGTGCGCATGCGCCGTCAGCACCGCGCCCCCCAGCGCCGCCGCACGCCCCCACCGGTCCGCCGGGTCGTCCAGCCACCGCACGACACCCCCCAAGCACACCACGACCGCCATCAGCAGCAGCGCGTAGGCGCGGGCCGTGGCACCGTACGCCACCGCCCAGGGGTGCAGCGCCACCCCCGCGGCTGCGAGGAGGCCCCACGCCGACGACCGGCTCACCCGGGTCACCAAGGCGCCCACACCGAGGATCGCCAGCGTCCCCGCGACCAGCGAGAGCACGCGCCCGGCCAACACGCCCTGGGCGGTCGGCCATAGGTTCATCCACAGCCGGAGCAGCGGGGGGTTGACCCCACCCTCCGAGTCCACCAGGACCTCCCACGCCGTCGCGTGCGCGCGGAGGTTGCCGACCTCATCAGCGGAGGCCGCCAGCAGGATCCACCGGATCCGGAGGCAAAAGCCCACCGCCGACCACCCGAGCAGCCAAGGCCACCGTGGGTCCGGCGTCGTTCGTTTGTCCACCTGTGCTCCCCTGCCGCCAGCCGCCCCCTGGGGGCAGCCCGCGGCGGGCCGAGTCTAGGCCAACAAGCGGGCGGCGGCGACCTCGGCGTCACGGGCCGCAGCGATCGCGGCCTCGCTTCCGGATTCCGCCGAGGCAAGGCGCGCTTCGGCGTCGGCCAGCAGGGCCTGGGCCTCGGCCTTGTCGACCTGCTCGGCCGGCTCACAGCTGTCGGTCAGGAGGACGACGCGCTCGGCGCCGGCCTCCGCGAACCCACGGCCCACCACGAAGCGGCGGGTGCCGCTGCCGGTGTCGACCGCTGCGATGCCCGCACGCAGCAGGGACAGCAGCCCCGCGTGCTCGGGAAGGATCCCGAACTCGCCCTCTGCCCCAGGCGCACGGACCTCGCGGGCCTTCCCGGAGAACACCACCTTCTCAGGCGTCACGATGTCGACGACGAGATCGGCCATGACAGGCCTCCTTCAGGCGAGGGTCAGGACGCGGCCTTGGCCATCTTCTCGGCCTTTGCACGGGCGTCGTCGATGGTGCCGACCATGTAGAAGGCCTCTTCCGGCAGATCGTCCGCCTCGCCGTCGAGCACGGCGCGGAAGCTGCGGATGGTGTCGTCCTTCTTGACGTAGATGCCGGGCGAACCCGTGAAGATCTCCGCCACGTGGAACGGCTGCGACAGGAAGTTCTGGATCTTCCGGGCGCGCTCGACGGTCTTGCGGTCCTCGTCGCTCAGCTCGTCCATGCCGAGGATGGCGATGATGTCGAGGAGCTCCTTGTACCGCTGGAGCACCTGCTGGACCTCGCGCGCGGTGTTGTAGTGCACGTCGCCGAGGACGCCGGGCTCGAGGATCCGGCTGGTGGAGTCGAGCGGATCCACGGCCGGGTAGATGCCCAGCTCGGAGATCTTGCGGTTGAGGACCGTGGTGGCGTCGAGGTGGGCGAAGGTGGTCGCCGGCGCCGGGTCGGTGAGGTCGTCCGCGGGGACGTACACGGCCTGGACCGAGGTGATCGAGCCCTTGGTCGTGGTCGTGATCCGCTCCTGCAGGCCACCCATGTCGGTGGCGAGGGTCGGCTGGTAGCCGACGGCGGAGGGGATGCGGCCGAGGAGCGCGGACACCTCGGAGCCGGCCTGGGTGAACCGGAAGATGTTGTCGACGAACAGGAGGACGTCCTGGCCCTCCTCATCGCGGAAGTACTCGGCCATCGTCAGCGCGGACAGCGCGACGCGGGCACGGGCTCCGGGGGGCTCGTTCATCTGGCCGTACACGAGGGCGGCCTTG
>JAUHWK010000068.1 GCA_030424555.1 bacterium
GCAGCCGAGGGCGAGGGCGGTGATCGCGACAAGGCTGGTGCCGCGGATCCAAGCCAGATTCGAATGGGTGTTCATGTGCGTCTCCTCGGGGGTGTCCATCAGGACCGGCGCACAGTACTGGATCCCCCGTCACCTGGCAACCACGTGGATGTAGGGAAAGCCACACGTTCATCCACGCTTGTCACCACGATGACACGGGTCACAGACGGCACGCCGTGTCGGCCTCCGCAGGACGGGTACCTTCCCGCAGGCGTCCAAGCGGCGGGACCGTCGCACGGTCGATGGATCCGCCTCAGCGATCCAGCAGCCACCCGAACACGAGCGGGGCCACGATGGTGGCATCGGACTCGATCACGAACCGGGGCGTGTCCACATCGAGCTTGCCCCAGGTGATCTTCTCGTTGGGGACGGCACCGGAGTAGCTGCCGTACGAGGTGGTCGAGTCACTGATCTGGCAGAAGTAGCCCCAGAACGGCACGTCATCGCCGATGTCCTGGTGGATCAGCGGGACCACGCAGATCGGGAAGTCGCCGGCGATGCCGCCCCCGATCTGGAAGAAGCCCACCCCGACCCCGTGGGCCGTGGCCTCCGTGTACCAGTCGATCAAGCGGTCCATGTACTCCAGGCCCGACCGCACACACGACAGGTCCTTGATCACGCCGGTGCGCGAGGCCGCCACCACGAAGTTGCCGCACGTGCTGTCCTCCCAGCCCGGGACAAACAGCGGAAGATCCGCCTCCATCGCCGCCATCAGCCAGGAGTCGCGAACGGGGATCTGGTAGTCACCGGCGAGCTTGCCCTCGCGCAGGATCCGGTAAAAGTACTCGTGCGGGAAGTACCGCTCGCCCTTGTCGGACGCCTCGCCCCACACCCGGTGAAGCTCCGTCTCGATCACCCGCATCGCCTCCTCTTCGGGGATGCAGGTGTCCGTGACGCGGTTCATGCCCTTGTCGGCCAGCGCCTTCTCGTCCGCGGGCGACAGGTCGCGGTAGTGCGGGAGGCGGACGTAGTGATCGTGGGCCACGAGGTTGAACAGGTCCTCCTCGAGGTTGGCCCCGGTGCAGCAGATCGCGTGGACCTTTCCGGCGCGGATCAGGTCGGCGAGGATCACGCCCAGCTCGGCCGTGCTCATCGCGCCGGCCAGCGTGATCAGCATCTTGCCGTCCTTGTCCAGGTGGGCCTGGAAGGCGCGGGCGGCATCGACGACGACGGCCGCGTTGAAGTGCCGGTAGTGGTGCTCGATGAACTGCTTGACGGACATCGCGGCCTCGCGGAACAGGGCGGTCGCGCCTAGCCGTGTGGCCCAGGCTGGGCCAGCCCCGAGGTCGGACTCAAGGGACCAGCAGCGCACCCAGCAACGCACCGAGCGCGAGGCCCACGCCCAGCCCGACCCACAGCACCCGACGATCCGGCGCGGCGACGGGCACGGGGTCCGACACGGCGGTGGGATCGCCGATCCAGCGCCCCCACACGATCGCGCGGCCCGACGACGACGACAGCGTCGCGATCGCCGCCTCCACCCCGCCTGGCGCCTCGTCGGGCACCACGAACGCGGTCCCCTGACGACGCACCTCGCCCCGCAGCACGGGACGGGCCGCCAGCTCCACGATCGTGTGCGCGTCGGCCAGGATGCGATCGAGCCGCACCGGGGCCGTCGCCGCGTCCCGCCACACCCCGGGATCCCGGGGATCGGCGGCCTGGCCCGTGGTCGGATCCAGCCACGGCACCACGCCATGCCCTGAAGCCACCGCCCGCAGCCCGCCGACCGCCACCGCCATCGACTCCGCCAGGGGCTCGGCGACCTCGGTCTGGGCCGGCGGGAGGTGGCCCACGATCCGACCGCCGTCGATCCCGGACGCCCCCTCGGCAGGACCGGTCCACAAGGCCACCCCCTCCCCCTGGACCGCGCGCACCCTCCACCCCGCTGGCGGCGCCGGCTGGTCGGACGGGGCCCGCAACACCGTCCACCGAGGGAGGGCGGCACACGCGGCCCGGCGGGCGCGGAGCACCGCCACCCCGTCCTCGACGGTCCACTGCCCGGACAGCACCGCGGCGGCGATCGCCCCCTCGTCCAGCCCGGTGACCGCCGCGGGCACCGCCCCCACGGCCCGCAGGGTGCGCCCCATGCCGACCGCGTACACAAAGCGCGCGATCGACGCGGCATCGGCGTCTCGGGCATCGCCCCGAAGGGCACGGATCACCGGACGCCGGCGCCCCTCCGGCAAGGCCGCCAGCACCCGATCCAGCACGGCGGACGCAGGCGGGAGGCGGCGCACCACCCCCAGGCCGCCCGGCGGCGCCCCGTCGCCCGGCACCACCCACACCACGGGCGTGGCGGCTGGCGACCCGTCCGGCAGCGCGCCCAGCCCCCGCGGACGATCCGGCGCGAGCCACGGGCGGCCGAGCGGACGCGCCTTCGGGCGATCGACCGGCCTGGGCAGCGGCGCCACGGCATCGCCCGCCTCCAGCACGACATGGACGTTCGTCCCCGACATCCCAAACGCGCTGATCGCCGCCACCCGGGGGCCCGACGCCCACGCCGGGGGCGTGCCCGCGGCGTCTGGGAACACGCAGGGCGCTGCGGGGAGATCGGGGTTGGGACGGGGGACGGGGAACGGCGGGACCACGCCGCGTCGGAGGCCTTCGATCACCACCGCCAGCGAGGCCATCCCCGCCGCCGCCTCCAGGTGCCCGATCCACCGCTTGGTGGCCGTGACCCACAGCGGCGTCGTGCGCTCGGCGTGGGCCGCCGCCACCGCGGTGAGCTCCAGGGGATCGCCCAGCGGGGTGCCGGTGCCGTGGGCTTCCAGCCACCCCACCTGGTCTGGCGCCAGGCCTGCGCGGGCCAGCGCACCGCGGATCACCGACGCCTGGGCTGCCGGACTGGGTGCGGTCAGCCCGGCGGCCGCCCCGTCATGACCGACCGACACCCCCCGCACCCGCGCCCGGATCGCCGCCCCCCGCGCGCGCGCATCGGGTTCCCGCTCGATCAGCAGCACGCCGCCGCCCTCGCCGCGCACGAACCCGTCCGCGTCCGCCGCAAAGGGGTGACACGTCCCCGACGGCGACAGCGCCCGCATCGCAGCCAGCCGACGGGTGCCGACCGGTCCGAGCACCAGGTGGGCCGCCCCCACGATCGCGGCGTCGCACCGCCCGGCCTCGAGGGCGTCCACCGCGGCCGCCAAGGCGACCAGCGACGAAGAGCAGGCGGTCTCGACCACCGTGGCCGGCCCGGTCAGGCCGAACCGATGCGCCAGCCGTCCTGCCGCGAACGCCGGCCCGTGTCCCTGGCCCGCCACCCGATCGTCCGGGCCCTCGGCGTCGTCGTACCGGCGCCCGTACTCGCTGTCGTCCAGGCCGATCCACACCCCGACGCGGGACGGCCGATCGGCCGGATCCGACCAGCCCGCCTGCGCCAGCACGTCCTGGGTCAGGTCCATCAGCAGCCGCTGCGCGGGATCGATCGCGGCCGCCTCCCGCGGAGACAGCCCGTGGGCCTCCGGGTCGAACGCGAGCACGTCGTGCTGCAAGAACCCCCCACGCACCGCGCCCTGCCCTGCTTCCGCGGCGAGGGCGGGCACGTCGTAGCGATCCGCGGGCGCATCCCCGAACGCCTCCCGGCCGGAGACGACGTGGTCCCAGAGGGCCTCTGCCCCCTCCGCGCCGCCAGGGAACCGTCCCGCAAACGCCGTGATCACAGGGACGACGCCCCGGGCGGCCCCGGGCGCCTCCGACCCATCCGACCCACGAGGTTGGCCGTCTCCCTGGATCCACGCCGCGATCGCGGCGGTGGTGGGGTGCTCGTAGGCGAGGGTCGGGGGCACCGGCCTCCCCAGGCGATCCGCCAGCGCCCGGGCCAACAGCACCGCCCCCATCGAGTCCATCCCGAGGTCGGCCAGGCCGGTGTCGACCGGCAGCGTGTCCGCCGAGCGCTCCAGCGCCTCCGCCACGGCCGCTCGTGCCATCCCGAGCGCATCGCCCACGTCGGGAGACGACCGCCGCGGCCCGGGCTCGGCCAGGTCGAGCCACGCCCGTGCCCGCGCCGAAGGCACGGCCGCAGCCCAGCGCGTACCGTCGATCGCCAGCCAGCCCCGCACCGGCGGATCCGCCCACAGGCCCGCCACCGCCTCCCCAGGCAAGCGCCCGACGCCCCGCGCGTCCAGGAACGCGCCCACCGCCTCGGCCATCCCGCGGTCGAACGGACCGAACCGCACCGCCCGTCCCCCAGCCGCCTCGACGATCGCCGCGCGCCCCGCCATCTCCGCGGCGTACACCGCCTGTCCGGGCACCCCGAGGTCTTCGCTCGCCGAGCCGACAAGGCGAACGTCCGCGCCTGGACACTGCGCCACGAGCGAGGCGAGGTGCTCGAGCCGCGCAGTCAGCGACGCCACCGCCGACGCCGGAACCGAGGCCACGGGCTGGTCCTCGCTCCCCCCGGCCACGATCACGAGGCCCGACAGGTCCGCGCCCACCGACGCCACCGCCGCCGAGACCGCGTCGGCGTCGTCGAGGTCGAGCGGAACGAACGGCAGGTCCGTCCCCGGATCATGCCGCGCCGACACCACGACCGACACCCCAGGGCACGCCGCGAGGTGCGCCACCACGCACCGCCCCAGCGCCCCCGTGCCTCCGATCACCCACCACCGCCCAGGGCGGGGCGCCTCACGGCCTCCGGGGGTGGCCTGCACCCGCTGGGGCCGTCTCCACCCCTCTTGCCAGGACCACTCTTCGCCGACCGGAACCTCGCCATGGGGGGCCGCGCCCGTGGAGTCCCACAGCAAGCCGAGCGGCACGCCCTCGGCGATCGCCACCCGCGCGAACCCAGCACACGCGGCCATCGCGGGAGACGGCCCGTGGGGATCCGCGGCCAACCACGCGATCGTGGGGGTGCCCTCCGCGACGATCCGACGGAGCGCCTCGACGTCGTCCACCTGGACCACGGACGCGGCCTGCGCGGCCTGCGGAGCCCCTGGGGACCACACGACCTCGTACGCATGTCCGTCCACGTGCCCTTGGGGACGGTACGCGGTGAGCGACCAGGCCACCTCCGGAGACGCCGGCCAGGGGGCCTCGGCCCGTGCCGCCCGCACGACCGCGTGCGCGTTGGTCCCCGCCAGCCCGAACGCGCTCACGCCTGCGGGCGCCGCACGGTCCAGCGAGCGAGCCTGGGTGGGCCACACCAACCGGCCCTCCACCGCGGCGATCGCCGGCGCGACCTCCGACAACCCGGGCAGCGGCGGCAGCGATCCCCGGCGCAGGGCCAGCCACGCGTCGACCAAGGCCACGAGGCCCGCCGCAGGCTCCGCATGGCCAAAGCGCGCCTTGCTCGCCTGGACCACGACCTCCGGACCCGACGTCCCCAGCGCAGCGGCCAGCGCCTGCACCTCCACCGGGTCTCCCAACGGGGTGCCCGTGCCGTGCAGCCCGGCCAACGCGGCCGTGCTCCGGTCGATCCCAGCATCCCGCCAGGCCGCCTGAACCACCGCGGTCTGGGCGGGTCCCCGGGGCGCGGTCAGCCCGTTGCTCCGCCCATCCTGGTTGACGGCCGTGCCGACCACGCGCCCCAGCTCGGGCAGGCCCTGCGTCGCCGCGTCGGCCGTGCGCGCCAGCAACAGCATCACCACGCCCTCGCTGCGGACGTACCCATCGGCGTGCGGCGACAGCGGACGGCACTGTCCCGACGGCGACAACGCCCCCATCGCCGCGAACGCATCGGAGGCATCCGGCCGAAGCAGGACGTTCGCCGCCCCCACCAGCGCCCGATCGCACCGCCCCTGGCGCAGGTCCTGGAGTGCGAGATGCAGCGCGACCAGCCCCCCCGAGCACGCGGTGTCCACGGCGATCGCTGGGCCGGACAGGTCGAGCGCGTACGCGATGCGGCCCGCCTGCACGCTGTCGAGCACCCCCGTCGCAGACCACGCGTCCCGATCCGCGGGATCGGAGGACCGAAGCGTGGCCTGGGCGAAGTCGGTCAGGCCGGTCGCGATGTAGACCGCGGTCTCGGGGACGGGATCCACACCCGCGGAGGCATGGGCCTCGCGCGCCGCCATCAACAGCAGGCGCTGGGCCGGATCCATCCGCCGTGCCTCGCGCGGGCTGATCCGGAACGCCGCCGCGTCGAACCCGTACACGTCGTCGAGGAAGCCCCCGACCTGCGCGCCCTCCGCACCCGTCGCGACCCATCGATCGGCGGGCACCGTCCCCACGCGCAGGGCGTCTGCGACACACGCCGCCTCCAAGCCCGCCAGGTCGACGATGCCTCCAGGCAAGCGAAGCCCGATCCCGATCGCAGAGACCGACACCGGCTCCGAAGGCCCCGTGGTGGCCTCCAGCGCCTCGATCCGCGCCCGCGCCCGCTTCAGGCCCTCCAGGGCCCGTGCGAGCGCCGCGTCCCGCCTGTCGTCGGGCCCTGCCACGATGCCCTCCTGCGGCACGTCCTCGTGCGCGGGGTCCCCTATGGTGACGATCGAACGTCTGCGAGGCCTGCACGGGGGGGCGACGGGGTGCTACCGTCTGCGGAGCGAGGGGCCCAGATGACGCGCAGACGGATGTCGTGGTGTGGGAGCCTCGTGCTCTTGGCCGTGGGGGTGCCGGATGCGCACGCCCAGGACCCGATCGAGGGCGCGCCGTCCGCATCCCAGACCGGGCCCGACGACGAGCCCAACGAGCCCGACGCCGAACCCGATTCCCCTGGGGACGCGCCGACCGCCGAGGAGCCCAAGGACGCCCGATCCCGGCCCCCGCTGCCCGCGTGGCGCGACGACGGCTGGCACCTCGACACCCTGGCCGGCACCCAGTTCCCGCTGGACGTCGGCGGACGCATCCAGATCGAGACCCCGTACCGGATCCGGGTCGGGCTCGACGTCGGGTTCATGCCCGGGCCCTACCAGGACGCCATCCAGGCCGTGCTCGTCGAGGCCGGTGCGTACGATCAAGCCCAGGCCGAGGTCGTCGCCGACAGCCTGTCGTCGGCGTTCGCCCTGGGGGTGACCCTGGGGTGGCGCCCGGTGGTCCGCGAAGGCTTCTTCTTCGACGCCGGGTACCACTACGTCGCCCTCGGTGGACGCAGCACCCGGGAGGATGCGCTGGCGTCCGCGTCGGGGAGTCCCCTGCCCTCCGACCTCAGCCGCAGCGAGGAGCGCGAGTGGACCGTTCGCTCCCAGCTGCACATGGTGACGATCCATCTCGGGTGGGAGTTCGTCCCGGTCGAGCACTTCACCGTGCGGATCCGGATCGGCGGCCACTTCACCGGGGCCGCCAACGCCACGATCACCCCGGCGTTCGACGCCTCCCGGGTCCCCGAGCCGGTCTTGCGCGCGTTCACCGATCCCAGCGAGGACTGGCTGGAGGAGAACCTGCGCCGCCATGGCCACCTCCCCTCGGTCGGGCTGGACCTCGGCTACCGCTGGATGTGATGGGCCGGCTCCGCACCCGCGTCCTGTCCGCTGCGCTCGGCGCCACCCTCGGGGGGTGTGGGTGCCCGGGGTCGCCCGCCGTGCCAGCACCACTCCCCGTCGCCCCCGTCGAGGCCCCAGAGACGGTCGTCCTCGTGGTGATCGACACCCTGCGGTCCGACCACGTCTCCGCCTGCGGAGGCCCGGCGGCACTGACCCCCACCCTGGATGCGTGGGCTGCCGACCACCACGCCACCCTCGCGTGCGATGGCTGGTCTTCGGGCACCTGGACCCACCCGTCCCACGCCTCGCTGTTCACCGGGACGCCGGTCCACGAGCACGGCGCGCTGTGGGCCCGCGAGGGCGGCACCGAGATCAACCCCGTCACCCGCGTCCATCCCCTCGGACCGGACGCCACCACCCTCGCGGAGCGCTTTCGGGAGGCCGGGTACCGGACGGTGGCCGTGAGCGCGAACCCGATCCTCATGGCCGAGAGTGGCTTGCTTCAGGGGTTCGACGACACGCGGATCGCCCAGGCCGTCCACGGGTTCCGAGGCGACCACCTGGCCCGTCCCCTGCTGGGCGCCCTCGGGGCTGTGCCGTCCGACACGCCGCTGTTCCTGTTCGTGAACGTGTACGACGCGCACGATCCCTGGCCCGCCGTCCCCGAGGGACGGTCCTGGGGTGCTGCCCAGCCAGCGATCGACCTCCAGCCCAACACTGACCTCGACACGCCGTACCGGCGCTTCCTCCAAGGCACCCACGCCGATCCCGACGCGTACGTCCGCACCATCCGCAGCGCCTACGCCGAGGGTGTCCACGCCGCCGACGCCACCCTGGCGATGGTGCGTACCGCCGTGCATCGGATGCGCGGCCAAGACGCGGCGATCCGCTGGGTCGTCACCAGCGACCACGGCGAGCTGCTCGGCGAGCACGGCCTGCTTCGCCACGGCGGATTCTTGTGGGAGCCCGCGATCCGCATCCCCGCGATGTGGGTCGAGCCCGGGGCCACCCCCACCTTGCCGGAGCCCTTCGTGCTCGACGCGCTGCACGACGTCATCCTCCACGGACGCGCCCCAGCCCGCGCCCCCCTGTCCGCCAGCGAGCCCAACCCCGACGATCTCCGTGTCGGTGGTCTGGGGATCGCCACGCGCGAGGGCGCCATCAAGCGCGTGCGCAGCCAGGACCACAGCCTCCGCTACGACCTCGACGCCGATCCCGCGGAGATCGCCCCCACACCCGCCGAGCCCGACGCGCTGCAGCACCCGTGGGACGCCCTGAACCAGCGCTGGCGAGCCGGCGGCATCCCGTCCGAGGCCCTGGAGGCGGTGGGGTACGTGGCGCCCGACGACGGCTCAGGCCGCTGAGGGTCCATCCCCGGCGGAGGCCCCGACGCGTGCGCGGCGCGTGACCTCGATCCGTCCCGCCGCGTAGGCCGCCACCAGGTACAGCGGCACCTCGATCCACATCCAGGTCGGGTGGGTGATCATCATCAGGTTGGCGATCCCGCCGATCATGCTGAACACGCCCAGTACGAGGGCCATCGGCATCGCGTGGGCGGCCAGGCGCGCCCCGACCCATCCGCCCACAAACGCCTGGGCCAGGTGGGCCACGATCACCACCAACAAGGCGACCAGCGGGAGGTTCGCGACGTAGGCGTCGAGCGCGGCCGGATCGCTGTAGTCGAGGGCCACCGGCGGCGGGAAGAACACCCCGTTGAGCTGGATCAGCATCATGTTCACCGCCGCACCACAGAACGCGCCTGCGAAGAAGGCCGCCACATTCCAGAACATCGGGATCTCCTGGGTTGTCGTCGCACGCGGGCGTATGGCGTGGGCCCGATCTCGTCACCCTACGATGCAGTCCCCAGCACGGTTTGCACAGTGGAGGGCCTCCCGGGCGCCGTGCTACCTCCGCGGCGGGGACGGGAGTCAGGATGAGGCACGACGTCGACGTCGACGTCGCGATCCTCGGATCGGGCATGGGTGGAAGCGTGCTCGCGGCGCTGCTCGCGCGGCACGGGCGGTCCGTCGCCTTGATCGACAAGACCGCCCACCCTCGCTTCGCGATCGGCGAGTCCACGATCGTCTACACCACCCAGCTACTCGCCTCGCTGTCCGAGCGGTTCGACGTCCCCGAGATCGCCCCGCGCGCGGATCCCGCGGAGGTCGCGATGGCCTGGATCGGTCCCCCCGAGTTCCACCTGTACCGGCCTGACGTGGACGCCTACCTGTTCCGGGCCGCCGTCGATCGCGGCGCCACCCGGCACATCGGCGTGGGGGTCTCACGGGTCGAGGCCGACGCCCAGGCCGCCACCGTTCACTTCGACGACGGCACCACGCTGCGCGCCCGCATGGTGATCGACGGCACAGGCCATCGGAGCGTGCTCGGCCAGCAGCACGGCCTGCGGATGGAGGACCCCGGCCTGCACACCCACACCCGCTCGCTGTTCACGCACATGGTCGGCGTCTCCCCGTTCGACACCGTGATGCCGCGATCGGTCCACGGCATGCCCGGCCCGCTGCACGAGGGCACCCTGCACCACGTGTTCGACGGCGGGTGGCTCTGGGTGATCCCCTTCGACAACCACCGCGGCGCGGACAACCCCCTGGTCAGCGTCGGCCTCCAGCTGGACAGCCGACGCCATCCCCTCCCGGCCGACCGGACCCCCGCCCAGGAGTTCGCCGACCTGCTCGCCCGCTTCCCCAGCATCGCCGCCCAGTTCGAGGGCGCCGAGGCGGTCCGTCCCTGGGTGCGCACCGGGCGCCTCCAGTTCGCGTCCACGACCGCCGTGCCCGGTCCCCGTCAGGCCCTCCTCCCCCACGCCTACGGGTTCATCGACCCGCTGTACTCGCGTGGCCTCGCGTTCACCTTGGACGGCGTCAAGCATCTCGCCCAGGCCATCCTGGCGGTGGACGACCCTGGCGACGCCGACCTGTCCGGGCTCGACGCGCGCTACCGCGAGCTCCTGGACGCCCACGACGAGCTCACCCACGGCTCGCTCGTCTCCTGGCGAGACCCCGCCCTGTGGAACACGTGGTGGACGCTGTGGCTGCTGTCCACCGTCGCGCAGTTCTTCGTGATGCTCGGACGGCACCGCTGGCGCATCGGCCGGGACGACACGCTCGCCCGCGCCATCGACCACCACCCGATCGAGCACATCCGAGGGTACGACGCCCTCATGAAGCAAGCGACCGCCTGGATGGTCGAGGTCGACGCAGGCCGGTTGGACCCCTCCACCGCCAACGCGCAGATCCAAGCCCTGCTCGCGGAGCAGCCGTTCTACTACGCCCCCGTGTTCGAGCACCTGCGCACCCAGCGGATGAGCCGCCCCCCCTCGATGGTGTGGGACCTGCCCGGCCTCACGCGCTTCGGGTACTGGGTGGGCACCCATCCCGACCCCGATCTGCGCGACCTCGTGATGCCCTTTGTGCGCGGGATGGTGTTTCGCTACGCCTGGACCACGGTCTGAGGCGACGCCTCGGCTCGACGCCGGGTGGTCACGCCAGCTCCGCGGCGAGCTGGACGATCCCCATCACCAGGACGAACCCGGCGAAGCCCTGCCGCAGCGCCGCTTGCGGCACCCGCGACGACGCCAGAGACCCCAGCAGGCTTCCGACGACCGCCCCGGACGCCACAACCCCCGCGAGCACCGGATCCACCGGCACGTGCATCGCGTGGCCCAAGAAGCCCGCGCCGCTCTTCATCGCGATCACCAGCAGCGACGTGCCCACCGCGGTGCGCATCGGCACCCCACCCAGCAGCACCAGCGCCGGGACCACCAGGAAGCCCCCGCCCGCGCCCACCAGGCCGGTCACCCCCCCGACGACCAGCCCGTCCAGGAGGATCCGCCACGTGGCATGGGGGGCGTGCGGCGCGTCGTCCCCCTCCGTCCGTCGTCCGCGCACCATGAACACCGCGGTCACGACCATCATCAGGGCAAACAACACCATCAGGACCCGGCCCGACATCCAGCCCGCGGCGAAGCCCCCCATCCAGGCCCCCGCCATCCCCGCGAGCCCGAACAGCCCGCCCATCCGCCAGTCCACGTGGCCCCGTCGGGCGTGCGGGATGAGCGCCACCGCACTCGTCACGCCCACGACCACCAGCGAGGTCGCGATCGCTTCCTTGGCGGGAAGCCCGACCACATAGGCCAGGACCGGCACCGTGAGGATGCTTCCGCCCCCTCCCAGCAGGCCGAGGGAGGCACCGATGACCAGGGACAACACGGCGGCGAGTGCGAGCACGCCCACCTCCTCAGGACCAGGGACGCCACGGCCCCCCCACGGTGCGTGCCAACCCGACAACCTTGTCCCCAGGGGCCTCCACCGGGTCGTGTCCCCCTACGTGTCAACACGGGGCGACACATCGACACGCGACCGGGCGACGACCACGCCGAGGGGATCTGCGCGTCGACCGTCGGACCGGCTAGACCGCCGCGGTGGGCCTGAATGAGGGGGACCACTGTGGAGAATCCCACCGCCTGGCACCACCTCACGGTCGAGCAGGCCGCGACGCTGCTGGGGGTGCGTCCAGACCGTGGGCTGACCTCGAAGGAGGCGCGGCGGCGTCGCGTGGCCCACCGTCCCCCCCGCCGTGGCCTCTCCCGCCTTGGCGGCTGGCGGCACCTGGCCAGGCAGCAGCTCGTCGATCCGTGGACCGGGCTGCTCGTCGTCGTCGCCGGGTGGTCTACTTGGCAAGGCGCGCTCGTGGACGGGCTGGCCGTGCTCGCGATCCTGGTCGCCCATGCAGGCCTCGGGTTCGTTCAGGCCGTGCGCACGCACCACACATTCGCCGCCCACCGGGCCCAGACAGCCCCCGCCGCACGGGTCCTGCGCGACGGCGTCCTGCACACCGTGGACGCCCGATCCCTCGTCCCCGGCGATCTGGTTCACCTGGCCCCTGGAGACCGCGTCCCCGCCGACCTGCGGCTGGTCGAGACCCACGCCCTCGCAATCGACGGGTCCGCCCTCCCCCAGGCGTCCACTCCCGTCCGCAAGTCCCCCACGCCGGTGCCGTTCGACGCCCCGCGGGCGGACCGATCGAGCCTGGCCCACCGGGGCACGATCGTCGTGCGCGGACGGGGCACCGGGCTGGTCACCACCTCGGGAGACGACGCCGCCCCGTCAAGCCCAGCCAGCCCCCAGGCCCCACCCACACGCGTGCATCGGCGCCTCGTCACGATGGGACGTCGGCTCGGCGGGATCGCGATCGCGGCGGGTCTCGGCGTGGGCCTGGTCGGGATCGGATCGGGGTGGCCGCCCGAGGCGATGGGGTGGGCCGCGCTGTGCCTCGCCGTCGCGCTGGTCCCCCGGCACCCTCCCGCCATGTTCGGCCCGGCACGCGCGGCGA
>JAUHWK010000575.1 GCA_030424555.1 bacterium
AAGCGCACCTCGCCGTTGGCGAGCGCCACCCAGGCCTGCTCCGGCTCCTCCCGCTGGCGGTGCAGCTCGGCGCGCAACAGCCAGGTCCCGCGCATCATCCCGATCGCGTCCCCGCCTTCGTCCAGCGCGGCCAACGCCCCCGCCGTGTCCCCCGCCGATCGGCGTGCCCGCGCGAGCTGGAGCCACACCAACCGATCGACGCCCTCCTCCGCCAGGGCCAGCTCGAAGTCGGCGACCGCCTGCTCTGGCAGATCCTCTTCCAGCCGCACCAGCCCGCGCAGCGTGAAGAAGCGGGCCCGGTCCAGCCCCTTGGCCTCGACGTCGACATCCGCCAGCACCCGGGACGCGCGATCCCAGTGCCCGTCCGAGATCAACACGGCCGCGAGCGCCACCGGATCGACATCGTCCGAGGCCTCCTCGGCGACGGCGGGCGTGGCCACGACCAGCCCCACGAGCAGGAGCACGCGCAACAATCCTGGATGGAACCGGGAGAAGGCCATGCTCAGTCCAACAGGAAGGGAATGGTGATGTCGACCGGGAGCGCGACCGGCTGGCCCTCGTACATGGCGGGCGCGTACCGCCACTGGCGCACGGCGGAGAGCACCGCCTCGTCGAACACCCCGGGGGGCTGGGCGTCCAAGATCTTGACCCGGTCGATCGAGCCGTCGGCCTTGACCAGCATCGAGACCGTGACGTGCCCGGAGATGCCCTGGGCGCGCGCACGGGTCGGGTACGACGGCGAGACGCGCGACTTGGGCTGGGGCAGCACGTCGACGGTGTCGGCCGTCATCACGACGTTGCCCATGTCGCCCAGCAGCGCCTCCGTGGCGTCGTCGAACGCCCCGTCGAGCCCGGGAAGCCCAAAGCTCATGCCCGACATCCCCGCGGCGAACGCAGGCATCGGCGGCGGCGGGTTGTTGGACTTCTTGGGCTTGGGCTTGGGCTTGGGCTTGGGCGGCGGAGGCGGCTTGGGCGGCGGCGGCGCGACATCGAACGCCACGGCCCCCTTGGCGTCGTCCTCCGGGGGCGACACCGGGCCGTTCATGGTGACCAGCAGCCCGCCCGTCACGACGGCACCGACCCCCGCGGACAGCGCGCCCGCGACGATCCGGCCCCGGACCAGGTGGGACGGAATCGCCGTCACCCCGCCTCCGCGTCCGTGATGACACCGATGTCCTCGGCGCCCGCGAGGCGGCACTGGTCCACGACCTCGATCAGCTTCTCGGCCGGGACCCGTCGGTCGATCACGACCAGCACCGAGCCGTCGACCGCGTCGCGCAGGTAGTCGCGCACGCGGCTCTGGAGCATCCAGGGCTTGACCGGCGCGTCGCCCAGCCACAGCGCACCCGCCCGGTCGACGACGATGCGCAGCGCCTTGGTCGACGCGACCGTCCCACTGGCCGCACCCGGGCGCTCCAGGTCGACCTGGGTGTCCTTGACGAAGGTCGTGGTGACCATGAAGAAGATCAACAGGATGAACACGACGTCGATCAGCGGGCTGATGTCCACCTCGGGACGGCGTCCACTCCGACGGCTGCGCAGGCTCATGCGGCCTCCCTTGCGGCGGTGGCAGCGAGGCGCTCCGCCACCGCCTGCAGTGCGTCCTCGATCGTGGTCTGGCGGCGATCGAGCATCGCGCCGATCAACAGCCCAGGCACCGCGACCACCAGACCCATCTGGGTGGACAGCATGGCCTCGCCGATGCCGGCACCGATGCCGCCTCCCCGCGTGAACAGGGCCATCTCGGCCAGGCTGTCGAACGTCTCGATCATGCCGGTGACCGTGCCCAGCAAGCCCATCAGCGGGGCGACGGCCGTGGCGCTGGCCACCACGGTCGCACCCGAGCCGAGCAGGGCG
This sequence comes from bacterium, assembly GCA_030424555.1. Lineage (GTDB taxonomy): Bacteria > Myxococcota_A > UBA796 > UBA796 > JAUHWK01. The sequence continues at coordinate 1,858 of JAUHWK010000575.1, forward strand.
AGGTACGGCGCGAGGGCGGCGTCGAGGTGGCCCCGGGTGAGCTCCGGCCCCCGCGTGTCCGCCTCCTCCACGAGCGACCCCACGGCGGCGTCCACCAGCGTGGCACGGCTTTCGCGGCCGAGGAGGCTGTCGGGATCCAGCCGCGAGGGCGCCCGAAGCACCCACGCGCGCGCACCCATCGCCCCCCACATCAGGAGCATGGCGACCAGCAGCCACGGGGCGACGAACCCCGTGCTGTCGATGAGCTCGAGCAGCTCGCTCACGCCGAGCTCCGCGTCCGCGTGTCGATCACCTCGCGGGGACCGTCGGCCGGGCCGTCGTCCAGCGCGTTGAGGACCCGCAGCGCCGCGTTCTCGGTGCGTGCGAGGATGGCCTGCCCCCAGCCGCTCAGCAGGTTGCCGCCGAGCAGGGCCGGGATCGCGACCACCAGCCCGAGCTGCGTGGTGACGAGCGCCTCGGAGATGCCGCCCGACAGCATCTTCGGGTCGCCGGTGCCGAACTCCGTGATGATGTCGAACGTGGCGATCATGCCGGTGACCGTGCCCAGCAGCCCGAGCAGCGGCGCCACGGCGGCCGCCACCAGGATGGCACTCTCGAAGCGCTCGATGCGCGGCATCTCGTTGAGCAGCGCCTCATTGGCGACGTCCTCCACCACCTTGCGAT
>JAUHWK010000576.1 GCA_030424555.1 bacterium
CCCCTTCGGACCACCCCCCCCCTGGGGCCCACCTCGGGGGGGGGGGGTGACCCGTCGAGGTGTCGGGGCCGGTGACCGACGCGTCGGAGGTGACGTCGTCGGACCGTCACCAGGCGCCCCGTCCGCTGAGGACGGCCGGTAGGGTGCGCAGCAGCAGGGCAAGGTCCAGCGCGAGCGTGGCCTCGTCGACGTACCGGAGGTCCATCCGCAGCCAGGTCGCGCCGTCGAGCTCGGAGCGTCCCGAGACCTGCCAGATCCCGGTCATCCCGGGGCGGACCTCCAGCCGCCGGCGTGCGTCGTCGCGCCAGGCCTCCACCTCGTCGAGGGCAGCGGGCCGAGGCCCCACCAGGCTCATCTCCCCTCGGAGCACGTGCAGGAGCTGGGGAAGCTCGTCGAGGGACGTCCTGCGCAGCCAGTGGCCGAGGCGGGTCACCCGGGGATCGTCGCGCAGCTTGAACGCCGGCTCGTCGGCCTCGTTGCGGTCCTGGAGTCCCGGGCGCTCCTCCTGTGCGCCCACGCGCATGGAGCGGAACTTGATCATGGAGAAGCCACGACCGTGCTGGCCAGCGCGGGCCTGTTGAAAGGTGACGGGGCCGCCGTCCACCAGCCAGATCGTCGCCGCGACGGCCCCCATCAGCGGCGCGACGGCCACCAGGGCAGTGCCTGCGCCGACGAGGTCCACCACGCGCTTTCCCCGGCTGACCGCCCACGCCGACGCCACACCACCTCCACGGGGGGGAGCGGTTGGTTACCTCCGGGGCCCGGGAGGCACCATGCCCACGCTCACGCTCACCGAGACCCACCCCGACGGCCACGGGCTGTTCCGTCTGACGTTCGACCAGCCCCTCGAGGGGCACGCCAAGGCCGGGCAGTTCCTGACCGCCCACCTCGAGGGCCACAAGCCGGCCTTCTTCGCGATCGCCAGCGCGCCGGGTCAGCCCATCGTGCTGCTGGTCAAGAAGCACGGGGACGCGGCCGAGGCGCTGTGCGCGATGCCCGCTGGGGAGGCCGTGGAGGTCAGCGACCCGATGGGCGAAGGGTTCGGCCTCGACCCGGACGCGCGCCGTCCGCTCGTGGTGCTGGCCACGGGATCGGGGATCAGCGCGGTGCGCCCCGTGATCCAGGGCGAGATCGCGGCGGGTCTCCCGCGGCCCGTCACCTTGCTGTACGGCGTGTTCACGCCCGAGCATCGCAGCTTCGTGTCCGACCTGGAGGCATGGGCTGCGCGCGGCGTCACGGTGCACACGGTGTGCAGCGAGCCACCCGAGGGCTGGCAGGGTCCCACGGGGTTCGTCCAGGACGCGGCGGCCACGATGGGCCTGGTCACCGGCGACGTCGACGTGGTGCTCTGCGGGTACCCGGCGATGGCGGCGGCGGCGGCGGCGGCGTTCAAGGCCGCAGGGGTTCCCGACGATCGGGTTCATCTGAACTACTGATCGGTCGGGTCGGCCGTGGCGGACAGCGCTTCCGGGTCGGGGCGTGCGTTCGGAACCTTCAGTGATTACTGAAGGTTCCGAATCGACGCCGGACGCCGCTTGTCTCGGGGTCGCGTCCCCCGGGGGCGGGGGTGCGGAGGCGCGATGAACGTCCTGCGGATGGCCTGGCGCAATGTGTGGCGGAACGGGCGTCGATCGTCGATCACCATCGCGGCGATGACCCTCGCGCTGGTCGCGGAGCTGCTGTACTCCGGGCTGATCACCGGGATGATGCACGGCATGGAGGACGACGCGACCGAGTTCGAGCTCGGCGACGTCCAGGTGTTTCGCGACGGCTACCTCACCCGTCCGTCCCTGTACGAGACGGTCCCCGACACCCCCACCGTGATCGCGGGGTTGGAGGCCGAGGGCTTCGCGGTGGCGCCGCGGTTGTTGTCCGGGGGCCTGGCGGCGTCGGGCGATGCCTCCTCGGGGGCGCAGTTCGTCGGGATCGATCCGGTCCGCGATGCCGCCACCCTCGCGCTCAGCTCGGCGATCGCCGAGGGGGAGTGGCTGAGCGAGGACGACCCCAAGGGCGTCGTGATCGGCCGGGGCCTCGGACGCACGTTGGGGGTGGGCCTGGGCGGCGAGCTGCTGGTGGTCGGTCAGGCCGCCGACGGCAGCATCGCCAACGAGCTGTACACGGTGCGCGGCGTGCTGATGAGCGTCGCGGCGTCGATGGACCGCGGCAGCGTGCTGATGACCGAGAGTGCGTTCCGCGAGCTGATGTTCCTGCCCGACGGCGCGCACAAGCTGGTGGTGCGGCGGCCCAAGTCGGTCCCGCTCGACGAGGCCAAGGCCGCCATCGCCGCGGTGGTCGACCGGGTGGCGATCCCCGAGGGCGAGCGCGGGATCGACGTGATGACCTGGAAGGAGATCTCGCCGTTCCTCGCCCAGTGGATGCAGTCGGCGAGCTCGGTGGTCGTGGTCGTGTACCTGATCGTCTACATCGCCGTGGCCATCCTCATCCTCAACGCGATGCTGATGGCGGTGTTCGAGCGCATCCGCGAGTTCGGGGTGCTCAAGGCGGTCGGGG
>JAUHWK010000577.1 GCA_030424555.1 bacterium
TGAGACGCCCGACGAGGGTCTCGGCCTGGGGCCCCTGCACCGCGATCTGCACCCAGTCGTCGCCGACATCCGTGAACGTGGCACCCGGACGCGTGCCGTGCTCCGCCATCCACGCGAAGTCGCCGTCGCGGTTGGCGGCGTTGGTGCAGACCAGGAAGCGCTCCTCGCCCAGTCGGTACACGACGAGATCGTCGATCACCCCGCCATCCGGCCGGCACATCAGGGTGTAGCGGGCACGGCCCACGCCGAGGTTGCCGATGCGGTTGGACATGAGGTGGTCCAGCGCCGCGGCGGCCTCGGGGCCGACGACCTCCACCTCGCCCATGTGCGACACGTCGAACAGCCCGACCGCGCGGCGCACGGTGAGGTGCTCGTCGGCCGCGCTCGCGTAGCGAACCGGCATCTCGAACCCGGCAAAGTCCACGAAGCGACCGCCGGCCGCGTCATGGCGCTCGAACAACGGGGTGCGACGCGTCACGGGGCCTCCAGGTGGGCAGCGCACGTGCCCCACCCGACCGGCCCTGTCAACCCCACGCCCAGCTGCCGCGAAGCGCGGGCCGCACAGGGAAGTCGCCCCTGCACTCGACCTCAGCTGTCCGAGCCACCCGACGACGCCTTGTCGCCCCCGCTCGACCCACCGGAGTCCGCCCCAGAGGAGGCCTTCAGGCCGTAGTGATCGCGGTACCACCCCGATCCCTTGAGCACGAAGTTCGGGGCGGACAGCAGCTTGTCGACCTCGCCGCCGGGCGCACCGCACGCGGGGCACGCCGGGGTGGGATCGGACAGCGACACGCGCTGGTCGAACGTGTCCCCGCAGGCGCGGCATCGGTAGTCGTACACGGGCACACGGGCCTCCCGTCTCAGCGGCGCCCGATATAGGGACGGCGCCGCCCCGCGACAAGGGGCGCAGGAGGCCCATCGGTGCAGTTGCTCGCCGTCCTGCTGTCCGGGATCGTGGCCCTCCTGTCGCTGGCCGTGTTCGTCTCGGGCGCACGCGCGTGGCGCGGTGCTGCCGTCCAGGATGCGGTGCGCAGCCCGTCCGATCCCGCCCGACCCGATCGGACGCTCCGCCTGGCGATGGTCTCCCGGGAGGCGGTCGTGCGCACCTTCTGGGCCGCGTTCGCCCCGTTTGGGTGGCTCGACGGCCCCGTCCCGCCCCGCTCGATCGGCCGCCCCGTGCTGGTGGTCCCCCACCCCGGACGCAACCGGATCGCCCTGGCGATGCTCGCGGCCTACCTGCGCCGGCGCCACGGCCGCGCCGTGTGGGTAATGCGCCTGGCGGGGGACGACGTCCCGCTGCCCGAGCATGCCGAGCGCGTGTGGGTCGACGTCCGGAAGCTGGCTCGGTGGACCGACGCGCAGCGGATCGACGTGGTGGCCCACGGCGCCGGGGGACTGGCCGCAGCCTGGGCCGCACGGCACCTCGACGACCAACACCGCATCGACCGGATCGTCGCGATCGGCACGCCCTGGGCCGGCACCCGCACCGCCGTGTTCCAGCGCGGGCGCCTCGCCGACCAGCTCCGTCCTGGGGCCCCGTCGCTCGACGACGTCCTCCCCTGCCCCGTTCCGGTGTGGTCCGTGTGGTGCCCCGACGATCCCGACGTCGTCCCCGCCGACAGCGCGGTGGCCGATCCAGACCGGGCCGCGGCGATCGAGGCGGCCGGACACGTCGGGCTGCTGGTGAGCGCGCGGGCCCTTCGGGTGGTGGGGGCCGCCCTCGACGCGCCCGTCACGCCGGACTTCTCCGTGGACACGCCATGAGGTTCGGACGCACGCCCACCGGCGCGGCCGTCGGTCCCCGGCTGATCGTCGTGGCTGGCAAGGGGGGCACGGGCCGGACCACCGTCAGCGCTGCCCTCGGCCTGGCCCTCGCGCGGTCGGGTCGTCGAACCTGCGTGGTCGAGCTGCACGGTCAGGACGCCCTCGCGCGGAGGCTGGGCGTTCCCCATGCCTACGGCCCCACCCCGGTGGTTCCTGGCCTGGACCACCGCGGCCTCACCGCCGTGCGCGCCGTCGGGGACTTCAGCCGTCGCAAGATCGGCCTACCGGGGATCACCCGGTTCGTGGTGGAGTCGCGGGTGACCGCCAGCTTCCTCGACGCGGTCCCCGGCCTCTCCGACATCGTCCAGATGGGCAAGATCGAGAACATGATCCGCGAGCCCCGCCCAGGCGAGCCGGTGTACGACCATGTGATCCTCGATGCCCCCGCCACCGGCCACGGCCTGAGCCTGATCGCCGGCGCCCGCGCGATGTACCGCATGACGCGGGTGGGCCCGTTCGCCGACCTCGCGCACATCATCGAGGACTTCCTCGGCGATCCCGCGCACACCGCCCACCTCCTGTTGGCCTTGCCCGCCGAGCTGCCCATCCAGGAGGCGATCGAGCTGCACGACCGCCTCGTGGACGACGCGACCGCCCCCGCGGTGGCGCTGGTCAACCAGGTCCCCATCGCCCCCCCGCCGGGCGTCGAGCCTGCGGCGATCCGAGCCCGCGCGGATCACCTCCCC
>JAUHWK010000578.1 GCA_030424555.1 bacterium
CTCTCGAACGGCGTGGGTGAGCCGCCGGAGCCGTCGAACGGGTGGGGCGACCGCGAGCCACATCACCGTGGCGACGAGGAAGGTGGGGAGGATCCACACGGGGGTGGAGGGCAGCACGCTGCCCAGGAAGCCCGGCGCGGTGGAGCCGCGGACCGCCATCACCTCGCACGCGCCGCCCCAGCCGGTGCGGGTGATCACCTCGACCTTGGATGACCACGCCGAGGTGGCCCCGGGGACGATGTCGCCGAGGACCAGGGTGTCGGGGTCCACCGTGAGGGGGCCGGCGTCCGGGTCGGAGGGGGTGCCGTCGAGCGACCACATCGCGAGGCGCGGTGGCTCGATCCGGGGGCGCCCGCCGGGTGGGGGCCCGTTGGGAGGGGCGGGACGCGGCGGGTGGTCCCGGCCTGAGGGGGGCGCCCGGTGTTCGCCGTCCCTGGGGGGCGGCGGACCGTGGTGGCGTGGGCGCAGGCCCTCGCGCCACGCGGCCGGGTCGGCCAGGCAGCGCTCCTGGGCTTGTGGCTCGTCGAGGACCCGGGTGAGCATCCCGCGCAGCGCGGCCTGGGCCGCGGCCTGACGGGACAGGCCGTCCCACCACACCAGGCCGACCAGCTGGGGCAGCGCGACCGCCACGGTAATCGCGGCGATACGGGCTTGGATCCTCACGAAGCAGGCTCCTCCGACAAGCGGTATCCAACACCCCACACCGTGTCGATCAGCCCGGTGCCGAGCTTGCGGCGAAGGCGCGAGATGTGGACGTCCAACGCGCGATCCGACTCGCTCCGGTCGGGATCGAGCACGTTGGCGGCGAGCCAGCGACGGGTGACGGCGGCGCCTGGGCGGCGGGCGAGGGCGTCGAGGATCGCGAACTCCACGGGGGTCACGTCGACGGGGTGGTCGTCCACCCACACGTCATGGCGGGCGCGATCGATCGCGAGCCGGCCCACCTCGATGCGGTCGGCCCGCGCGAGGACCGGCCGCCGCAGCCGGGCCCGGACGCGCTCCGTGAGCTCCTCGGGCCAGAACGGCTTGGTGAGGTAGTCGTCGGCCCCCAGTCGCAGTGCGCGCACCTTGTCGTCGCTGCCGTCCTTGGCGCTGAGGACCAGCACGGGGACGTCGCTGCACCGACGGAGCTGCTCGAGCACCGTGAACCCATCGAGGGCGGGGAGCATCAGATCCAGGATGACGAGCTCGACCGGCGGCGGGTGGTCGGGGTGGATGGGGTGCCCCAGACGCCACCACACGACCTCGAGGCCCAGGCCCACGAGCTGATCGCGGATCTGGGCGCCGAGGGCTTCGTCGTCTTCGACCAGCAGCACGTTCGCCATGCGACCTTCCTACCGTGGCTCAGCAGGACGCGCGGCCGCCGTCCGTCGGGACCGCGATCGTCTTCCACAGCACGAGGGCGCCGTCGTCCGCCTGCTTCCAGGAGAAGACGTGGGTGCCGATGTGGCTGCCGAGGATGTTGTCCCGGGAGGTGGGCGTGTCGGGCTGTCCCCGGCTGCTGTACTGGGGATGGGTGCTGTACACGTCGGTCAGCAGGGCGTCGGAGAAGCCAAGCTGCGAGGTGGCGGCCGCATCGCCGTCCAGTCGCACCTGGAGGTGGATGTGGACGGCGCGGCCCGAGTACCAGCCGGGCATGCAGGTGTCGAACACCACCATGCCGTCCGCGTCGGTGGTGCGGGTGCCGCGGAACCACCGGGTCGAGCGGGCTTCTGCGTCGCCGTCGGTACACATGTTCTGGGCGTCCTGCCCTGAGTACAGGCCGTTGGGGGCGCAGTGCCAGACGTCGACGACCGCACCCGCCACCGGGCTGCAGGTGTCGTCGACCACCCGCAGGGCCATGCGCGCGGGCAGGCCCTCGACCGCCTCGGAGATGTCCTGTCGGTCGAGCGTCTCGGCGTAGCACGGGCCGAGCGTCATCTCGCACAGGGCCGTGCAGTCGTCGCCGAAGTCCACCGCGTACGTGGCCCCCAGCAGCGCGGTCGTGCCGTCCAGCCACCCGGTGGCGATCGACGCCGTGCCGGTGTCGCCGTCGGCGCCGGTGTCGGTCACGCCGGTGCCGCTGCCTCCGGTGTCGTCGAGGCCCGATCCGGTGCCACTGGCATCGCTGTCGCCGTCCTTGGACGAGGTGGGGACGCACCCCAGGGCTGCGCTGGCGGCGAGGCCCGCCAGGATCTGACGTCGGTCGAGGGAGAGGGGCTTGGTCATCGGTCCTCCTTGCCCTGACCCCGTACTTCCGAGGATGTTGCGGGGGTCTTACGCCCGGTGCGCGGAGGGGAGGACAGCGAGGACCCCCTTTGCGATGATGGGGCCGAGGAGGGTGTGTGGTCGCGTCGTGGGCAGGCTGGGTCGGGCTGGTCTCCTGGGTGATGGCGTCCAGCGGTGGCATCATCAACCAGTCGCAGGGGTGCGGCAGCTGCCACGGTGCGCGGGACAGCGCGGTCACGGTGAGCTTGTCCACTGTCGATCCCGTGGTCGACACCGGCCAGACGGTCACGCTCGTGCTGACG
>JAUHWK010000069.1 GCA_030424555.1 bacterium
ATTTTTTTGACCGTGCCTTCGCCGGAGGTCGTCACGATCCAGTCGCCAACTTTGATCGGCCGCTCAAACAAAAGGATGAGCCCTGAAACGAAATTATTGACTATGGATTGCAGGCCGAAACCGATGCCGACGGAAAGCGCGCCCGCGATCAGCGCCAGATTGCCAAGGTCAAAGCCGAGCGCGGAGATCGATGCGAACAGCGCGATGATCAGGGCCCCGATCGCCCAGAACGCACTGGTGCGATCCGGGGTTTGTTGGACGGGCGCCGGGGTGTGCCAGGCCGTGCCGTGCATCGCGGCGTGATCGCCCTCGCGGGGCGGCACAGTGAACGCCCCGCCCGGTGCCCCGAACCCGGTCTGACCGCCCGCCTGGGTGGCGCCGTGGGTGTGGGTGTCCGGCATGAGCGTGCCGGCCTGCGCCCCCCCCATCGCGCCGCCGGGACGGGCGCCCTGCGGCATGGCCGACGGCTGCGCCTGGGCGGCAGAGGCGGCGGTGGCGGCCTCGATCTCCGCGGCATCCGGCGGCGGCGGCAGCGGCGAGACCTCGCCGACGAGGGGCGGCATCTCGGGGGGGTTGGGGTCGAGCGCCTCCCGCACCCCCAGCAGGGCGGCCGCGAACGCCTTGGCCGTGGGGTAGCGGTCTTCCTTCCGGTACTCGGTGGCCTTGATCAGCACAGGGATCAGCGGCTCGGGGATCCCCTCCAACATGCTGCTCTCGCGCTCGGCGAGGAACAGGTCCATCGGGGTGGCGTCGGTGATCAGCGAGTACAGCGTGGCCGCCATCGCGTAGACGTCCGCCCGGCCATCGACGTGCTTGGCGTCCGTGCGCTGCTCGGGCGCCATGAAGCCCCACGTGCCCATCACGGCACCGGTCTTCGTGAGCGAGTCGTCGGAGTCGCCCGCTCGGGCGATGCCGAAGTCGGTGAGCCGGCACACGCCCTTGCGGTCGATCATGATGTTGTGCGGCTTGATGTCCCGGTGGATGATCTGCCGATCGTGCGCGAACTGCAGCGCCGTGCAGCTCTCGACGATCACATCGACCGCCAGCCGGGGCGGCATCGGACCGTGGTTCTCCAGCCAGTCCACCAGGCAGCCGCCCTCGACCAGCTCCATCACGATGTAGGGGAAGTCCCCCTCGCGATCGACGTCGTACACCCGGACGATGTTGGGGTGCTCGAGCATCGCCATCGTCTGCGCTTCGGTCTCGAAGCGCGCCATGATCTTGCGCTTCTTCGCGTACTCTGGCAACAGCACCTTGACCGCGCGCCACACCTGGAGACGCTGGTCGAACCCGCGGTACACCGTGGCCATGCCGCCCTCACCGAGGCGCTTGACCAGGAGGTACCGGCCATTCGACAGGGTCTGCGGCTCACTCATCGGGGCGGGCTCCTGGCGGAGGGGGCGCAGGTCGCGCGGGGGGAGGTTCCGGGGGGCCGGATCGGTCAGGCGCGCCCCGAACCAGGGCACGAACGGTGGCGGCGAACCGGCGGACGAAGGCTGGATCCGCCTCGTCCCGACGCGGGAGGCCCGGTTCTAGCATGGTCCGTGCGATGTCGACAGCCCCCGCGAGGTCCCGCACGTCCCATACGACCCGGGCGCGGTCTTCGATCGTCCGTGCAAACCGCTGTTGGTGGTCGTCGACATGCTCTCCACGGGATGGATCCCTGGGCACCACCACCGGCACGCGGCCCCGCTCCCACGCCAGGAACAACGAGCCCGGTCCCCCATGGCTAACGATCACCGCCGCCTCGTCCGCCAACCGCGCGAGGTCGTCCGGCGGCCACCACGCCTGGACCCGACAGCCCGCCGGGCGCACCGCGCTCGCACCGGCCTGCACCACAACGTCCTCCCCATCGGCTCCGAGGCCTGCTGCCGCCGCGACCAAGCGATCGAACGGCTGGTGGTGGGTCCCGGTGAGCACGAGGATCATCGGATGGGCCCCAGCACGGTGCCGCGACCGCCCGCCGCCACCTGCTGGGCCTCGTGCTGCAGGAGCAAGCCGTCCACCCACGGGGCGACCAACCGGCCCGTGAGCGACAGGGTGTCGACGCGGTCGTACACCTCCAGGAACGCCGTCTTCGCCCCCACCGCCCGCGCGATCCCCAGGAAGGGCAAGGCCACCCCTCCCCCGGTGCTCACGACCACATCGGGGCGCACGCGCCGCACGGTGCGCCACGCGAGGGCGGTGTTGCGCACGAGGTTGCCGGGGTGGCGGTTGGTGGGGTGGTGCGCCCACACGACGTCCTCCCCCGCCAGCCGCGCGCGGGCATCCGCCCGGTCGAACGTCACCCACGTTCGGGTGTGGCGCGACCACCACGGCCGCAGCCAGGTGAGGTGGGCCAGGTGCCCGCCCGCACTGGCCACGAGCAGTACGCGCAGCGGGGGCCCCGCGTCGACGTCCTCGAGATCTGGCGCGCCCCCCGGACCGTTCACGCGATCACGCTCCCCCGCGTGACGCACCCGGGACATCGGAGAGCTCGGCGTCGTCGGACGGCCGAACGTGGTGCATGCGCTCCAGGCGGAACACCCGCTCCTCGTCCCGTAGGTGACAGAACACCTCGACCTTGGGCAGCTTGACGTCCAGCACATCGACCTCCCGGACCGTGCGACGCCAGCGCCCCTCCTGGTTGCGCGACACGTAGACCACCCGCAGCGGGTAGCCCTCGCGGTGGGCATCGCGAACCAGCGCCTCCCGCCCCGTCGCGAGATCCGCATCGGGACGGCCCCACTCTTCCAGCGAGCACAGGCGCTCGACGGTCCACGCAGCACGGGGATCGATCAGGTCCAGCAGGGCGTGCAAGACCCCCCATGCGGCCTCGGCATCGCCCAGCGCGCGGTGCGACGGCGTGGCCTCGACCCCGAGTCCGCGGACGAGGCTCCCGAGCCGGTGAGAGCGCAGCGCCAGCACCATGCGCGCCAACGCCAGCGTGTCGATCCAGCACACCTCCGGCATGGTCCGACCACACCGGGCAAACGCGTCCTCGAGAAACCGCCGATCGACCTCGGCGCGGTGGGCCACGCACACCCGCCCGTGCAGGCGGTCTGCGATCTCGTCCGCCACCGCCTCGAACGGATCCGCAACTGCGGCCTCTGCGTCGGCGATCCCGTGGACCTTGCGCGCCCCGGGCGTCATCGAGACGCCGGGCCGGACCAGCGACGCCCACTGGTCCTCGATGGTGCGGTGCGAGCCGGTGACGATGCCCACCTCGCAGATGCGGTCGCGGGCCGGGTCGAGTCCGGTCATCTCGAGGTCGACCGCCGCCAGCGGGGCGTCGATCCATCGAATGGCGGCTCGGGCCCGGTTCATCCGCTACCTCCGCCTCGCCATCTTGCCACGCATTCGCGGCGCTGGGGGACCTTGTTGCACGCGCTGCCGTGCGCCGGGGGGAAGCTTGCCTTCCAGCGGCCCCGGTCCCCGACGGCCCCGCATCATGGCCTGCTGCGCCAGATCTTCTGGGAAGAAGTTGAACACCGTCTCCGGGAGCTTCTTGGGGTCGATCGGCTTCTTGTTGGCCAGGGTGTTCTTGAGGTGCCGGAGCAGGGCGTGGTCTGGCAGCGCCTCCAGGCCGGCCGACACCGCCGCGAGGGCGCGCGCGCGCTCGTTCTTGCGGCTCATCGCCCACGCCCACACCACGTACACGGTGAGCTCCTTGCCCCCGACCCCGGCCGCCTTGGCGAACGCGGCGTCGGCGGCGTCCAGGTCGCCCTTTCGCCAGTGGATGCAGGCGATGGCGGTGTTGGCGGACCAGTCGCGGAAGGTCCCCTTCTCCAGCTGGGGAAGGGCCTCGTCGAACTTCATCTGGAGGTAGTCGAACATGCCGAGCTGGGCGGCGATCTGGCCGTGGAGCATGGGCTGCCAGCGGCCGTAGGTCGCGTCGATGTCGTGGAGCAGCCGCTTGGCCTCCTCCACCTTGCCCGCCTGCATCAAGCCCGCGAGCGGCGCCATCGCCTGGGTGACCTGACGGCCCGTCCGGCGAGACAGCACGAACGCCGCGACCGGCCACACGAGGATGGCAGGGATGATCGCCGAGACCCAAGGGAATCCCGACAGCAGGACGACGGCCGCCACCAACAGCGACAGGGCGGTGGACAAGAGGAGGTTGTACATCCGGGCTCCGTGGTAGCCCCGACCTAACCGGGGCCGCGTCCCCACGCGTCCGATCGCCCCGACGGACGGCACCACCGCCCACGGAGGGCCTCTGTCGCTGGATCGTCCCACCCTCGAGGCCCTGTGCCGCGCCCGCGGGTTCGGCGTGCACCGGGTCGCGGCGATCGGGCCCACGCCTCACGCCGACGTCGTCCAGGCCTGGGTCGACGCGGGCCTGCACGCCGACATGGACTGGTACACCCGGACCCTCGACGTACGCCTCGACCCCCGCCTGCGCGATCCGGAGGCGCGCTCGGTGCTCGTCCTCGCGATGGATCACGCGGTGACCGTGCCCCCCGATCCCGGCGGGCTGACCGGCCGCGTCGCCCGCTACGCCTGGGGACGCGACTACCACAACCTGATCGGCAAGCGGCTGAAGGGCCTGCGCCGCGACCTGCGCGAGGCAGGGGTCGCCAACTGGGGTGGGGTCGACACCGCACCGATCGTCGAGCGCGCCTGGGCCGCCGCGTCCGGCCTTGGGTACACCGGGCGCAACGGCGTGCAGATCGTGCCGGCACACGGCTCCTGGATGCTGCTGGCCGTGCTGTTCCTCGACGCCGTCCTCGAGCCCGACAAGCCGCTCACGCGCGACCACTGCGGCGCGTGCACCCGCTGCCTGCCCGCCTGTCCCACCGACGCGTTCGTCGGACCCCGGGTGCTCGATGCCAACCGGTGCATCGCCTACTGGACCATCGAGTCCCAGGACCTGCCCCCCCTCGACCTGCTCGACGGCTTCGGACGCTGGGTGTTCGGCTGCGACGTGTGCCAGGAGGTGTGTCCCCACAACGCCGCCGCGGCCGACGGGATCGAGGCCGACTTCGCGCCCCGACACGCGTGGCTGGACCTGGAGGACTTGCTCCGCACCGACGACGACGCCCTGATGGCACGGTTCATCGGCACCCCCCTCCGACGCCCCGGCGCGGCGGGCCTCAAGCGCAACGCCCTGATCGTCCTGGGCAACACACCCGATCCCCGGGCCGCGCGGGTCGCAGCGATCGGCCTGGAGCACGCCGATCCCGTGGTCCGGGCCGCGGCGGTGTGGGCCCGCGCACGGCATGGTCAGGTCCCCGATCGATCCCCAGGGGACGAGGACGTGGTGCGAAACACCTGGCACACCGCGTGTGACGAAGCGGTATCGCCGGTGACGACGGGTTAACCGGCGCGTTCCGAACCCCCCTCGTGGAGGGAGCCATGCAAGGAAGACGCCGCGTCCTCGCCGCTTGGGGTGTGCACCTGTACACCGCCCTGGGCCTGCCGCTCGCGTGGATGTGTGCCCAGGCACTGGTCGACGGCGACGCCACCCGGTTCTGGCTGTACTCCGCGGTGGCCTGTGCGATCGACGCAACCGACGGCTTCCTCGCCCGCCGGGTCGGCGTCAAGGCGGTGCTCCCCAGCTTCAACGGCCGACGGCTCGACGATCTGGTCGACTTCCTGCACTTCGTCGTGCTGCCGATGGCGGCCGTCCCGGCACTCGGGCTGATCCCCGAGGGGTGGGGCATGCTGTGCGTGCTGCCGATGATGGCGAGCGGGTACGGCTTCTGCCAGGAAGAGGCCAAGACCGACGACGCGTTCGTGGGCTTCCCGTCCTACTGGAACATCGTCGTGCTGTACCTGTACGTGCTCGGCGCCAGCCCCGAGATCGTGGCGGCCGTGCTCGTCGTCCTGTCCGCGCTGGTGTTCGTGCCGATCCACTACGTGTACCCGTCCCGCACGCCGCGCCTGTTCCGCACCACGAGTGTGCTCGGCTGGGCGTGGGCGGCCATGCTCGTCGCCCTGCTCTCCGCACCCGAGGCCGCGTGGGCGCGCCCCTTGGCGTGGTGGTCCCTGTACTTCCCGGTGTACTACGCAGGGCTGTCGCTGGTACACGACCGAGACGTCCGACGCCGCACCGCCAGCCTCTGAGCCTGTGGCCATCGGCAAGCGGAGTCAGTGACCGTCGGCCATCCAACTCAGTGGCCTTTGGCCTTCCAACTCAACGGCCTTCGGCCATGCGGGCCATCAGACGCTCGACGAGCACCCTCTCCAGCAACGCCGCGCGGCGGGCGACGGTCGTCGCGTTGAGCCAGGCCAGCCGGGTGGCGGGCTGCTGGAGCAGGATGCGCGCCATCGCCGAGAGCCACGCGCGGCCCCGCAGGGTGGCGACCGCATCCAGCGCTTCGGGCAGATCCAGCCCGCCGAGCACCTGCGCCCCCAGGGCGATCAACGACGGCGTCACGGCCGCGTCGTCCGCCTCCGGCTCCGGCAGGACCGTGCAGCGCAGGCGCCGGAACGGCTCGTCGGCGCGCGTGACCTCGGCCTCGATCCGCACGGTGGCGACCTGGGCGAGCAACAGGTTGCACCGACCGTCCTCCATCGACAGGTGACGAAGGATCCGCCCCACCCCGGCCGTGGGGTGCAGCACGGGCGGCGCATCGGCCACGCTGTGCACCGTGTCCACCGTGCCGACGACGAAGTGGCCGTGCCCGGCCTGCACCGAGTCGACCAAGGCCCGGTAGCGCGGCTCGAACACATGCAGCGGGAGCAGGTCGTCGGGGAGCAGCACCGCGCCCAGCACGAACACCGGGACGTCGCGCAGGATCGTGTCGAGGTCCGGGGCGTCGGGCATCGGCGCGTCCTCCGAGGCGATACCACCGGTTAGTCCGCCGGCGCGCGAACGCACGCACGGCAGATCCAGGAGCGGCGTGGTCGAGGTCCGGATCGGCGATCAAACCGAGTCCCTGTCCTGGGAATCCTGGGAGCAGCGGGTCGCCGAGGGCCGTGTGCCCGAGGACGCCCACATCCGCTTCGAGCCCGTCACGGGGGACGGCTGGGTACCCGCCGGCGAGCTCGCGATGTACCGCAGCGCCCGATCACGCAGCGCCGCGACCTTCGCCGCCCACGCCGCCCGGGCCACCCCGCCCTTGCTCACGGCCCTGCTGCTGGGTGTGCAGCTGCGCCTGTGGGGCTTGGCGCGAGACGCGGGCGTCGCACGCTGGATGGAGCGGGACCTCACCAAGTGGACCGCCCCCATCCTCGAGGACGGCGAGGTGTGGCGGCTGGTGAGCATGGGCCTGCTGCACGTCGGGTTCGCCCACATCCTGATGAACGGCGTCTGGTTCGCCTACACCGGCTACCACCTGGAGCGCGCCCTCGGTCCGCGAAACCTCGCGGTGCTGTTCGGCGCCAGCGTGTTCGGGGGCAGCCTCGCCTCCATGTTCGGCAGCCCGGACGTCCCCAGCCTCGGCGCGAGTGGCGGCATCTTCGGCTTGGTCGCCGCGTGCGTGGTGTTCGGCCTGCTGCGACCGGAGATCCTGCCCGACCGGATGCGCCGCACGTTCGGGTTCGCCCTGCTGCCCTACCTGTTCCTGATGCTGGTCTCCGGCGCCACGAGCGAGGGCACGGACAACTGGTCGCACTTCGGAGGGGCCCTCACTGGCGCCTTCTTGGCCGTCCTCGCCGACCCACCGGGCATGGACCGCCGCCCCGGCTGGTCGGCCCGCTGGCACGCGGTGACCGTCGCCCTGATGCTGGCCCTGTCCGCTGCGCTGTGGGCGGCCGGTCCCTGGCTCATGCCCCTGCACGACGACGCCACCGCGGCACACCGCGCCCGGGGCGCGTCCCGCGCTCCGTCCATCGATCCCGATCGACCCCTTCGGTACGCCGTGCCCGCAGGATGGCGACGGGGCGGGATGCTGGACGGCCACACCGGCTTCCGCGCCCCCACCACCGACGCGCCGATGCAGGACGACCCGGATCCCCCGCGACGCCGCCCCACCCGGCGTGGGTACCACGTGCAGGTGCTCCCCCAGTCCCGCCCCACCAGCGCTGAGGATGTCCTCGACGATCGCCTGCGGCGCGTGCTCGATCGGCACACGGAGGACGGGTCCGCCCCCGAGGCCCTCGGCCCCGCCACCCCGCTGCCTCCGCGCACGATCGCCGGCGCCCCCGCGGTCGGCCGCACGATCGACGTCCCGACCTCCTCGGGCACCATGCGGTGGGAGGCCTGGGTGGTGGCCCGGGGCACCGAGTCGCTGGTGGTGGTGTGGGAGGTCCGCACCGACCAGGCCGCACGCCTCGCCCCCCTCCGGGATCGCCTGCTGCGCGCCGTGTCGTGGGATCCACCGGAGCGCCTCGCCGCCCTTCGCGTACGCCACGAGGCGCGCCCCGACGATCCGCGAACCATCCGCCCGCTTGCGACCCGGCTCGCCGAGGTCGGCGACGGTCCGGCGGCGCTCGCGCTGTGGGAGCGCCGCCTGGAAGCCGACGACGCCACCGAGGAGGACGCGGTCGGCTGGATCCACACGGCGCGCTGGTACCCCTCGGTCGTCCCCGACCCCGTCCCCACCTTCGCCCGCCTCCTCGCCAGCGACCCCGACGCCGCGGTGATCGCCGAGATCGCGCGCGCACACATCGATCGTGGAGACGCCGACACCGCGCGTGGGCTGCTCATCCTCGGATGGCGTCAGCAGCCTGGCCACCGTGCCCTGCGGGACCTCCGCCGAGACCTCGGCCTGTCCAACGCCCTCGACGCCACCGGGGTCCCCTGGCCCGATCGGTGGGATCCCGTCCTCGATCGGGCGCGTCCCGTCTCCGCGCCATCCTCGTCCCCCCCCACGCTGGCGCACGCCCACGCCCTCGGCGCCGCCTGGCAACAGGAGCGCACCGCCATCCTCGGTCGCCTGAAGGCCGCCCTCGACCGCAACGACACGCTCGCCGCGTTCCGCGAGGTCCTGCTGTGGCGCGATGGACACCCCGCCCCGGACGCAGAGGAAGCGCGGAACCGGGCCACGGTCGCCGTGCGGACAGTCCAGCGCCTCGCCGGGACCCTGGAGATCGACGGCGACGCGTTCGCCGACGCGCTGCGGAGGGAGGACCCCGAGGCGATCGCCGCCGCCGTCTCCCGCGATCCCCCGCCCCCACAGCGGTGACACAACAGGGCGCCCCCCACGGTTGCCACCCCCCGTCCCCGCGCTTACCGTCGCCGTCCCCCGAACCCTGGAGTGCCCGTGGCACGCGTCGTCGTCCTCGGCTCCGGCCCTGCCGGTCTCACCGCGGCCTTGTACCTGTCCCGTGCCAACCTCCAGCCCATCGTGTTCGAGGGGATGGAGCCGGGCGGTCAGCTCACCACCACCACCGACGTCGACAACTTCCCCGGCTTCCCCGAGGGCATCATGGGCCCCGAGCTCATGGAGCGCATGAAGGCGCAGTGCGAGCGGTTCGGCGCCACGTTCGAGCTCGACGAGATCACGCACGCCGACCTGTCCGAGCGTCCGTTCAAGCTCACGACCTCCTTCGGCAAGACGCTCGAGGCCGACGCCGTCGTGATCGCGACTGGCGCCACCGCCCGGTACCTCGGCCTGCCCAACGAGCTGCGCCTGCGCGGCCACGGCGTGAGCGCCTGCGCCACCTGCGACGGCTTCTTCTTCCAGGACCAGGACATCGCCGTGGTCGGCGGCGGCGACAGCGCGATGGAGGAGGCCACCTTCCTCACCAAGTTCGCCCGCAAGGTCTACCTGGTCCACCGCCGCGACACGCTCCGCGCCAGCAAGATCATGCAGGAGCGCGCCCTGGCCAACGACCGCATCGAGTTCATCTGGAACACCGTCGTCGACGATGTCCTCGGGGCGGACAAGGTGGAGGGCCTGGCGGTCCGCAACGTGGAGACCGGCGAGACGAGCACGCTGGACGTCACCGGCTTCTTCCTGGCGATCGGCCACACGCCCAACACCAAGGCGTTCGGCGACCAGCTGGAGCGCAACGACGCCGGGTACCTGGTCGTCCAGGGCAACAGCACCCGCACCTCGGTCGAGGGCGTGTTCGCGGCGGGCGACGTCGCGGACGACGAGTACCGCCAGGCGATCACCGCCGCCGGCACCGGATGCCGCGCCGCGCTCGACGCGGAGCGCTGGCTCGAAGGCACCCACGGCTGAGTGGTCCCCGGTCCCCGGCACGGGCCGTTGACGTCCCTGCGCAAAGCCTTTAGCCGCCCCCGTTGCTTGCACGGCCGCCCTCCGCTGGGCGGCGACGGGTCCCACCCCTGGGGCCACGGCACACGGGAGTCGCCATGAGCTGGGATGTCGTCGGAATCGGGAACGCACTGATGGACGCGCTGGTGGTGGTGGACGACGCCCCCGCCCTGCTGGAGGAGCTCGGCCTCGTCCGCGGCACGATGACCCCGGTCGACCACGCCGCGTGGCAGCAAGCCCACGATCGCCTCGCCAACCTCGGCGTCGTGTACGACAGCGGTGGGTCCTGCGCGAACACCATCGCCACCCTCGGCCGTCTCGGCGCCAAGGCGATGTACCGGGGACAGGTCGGCGACGACTCGCTGGGCCGCCTGTACACGGAGCGGATGAACGAGGCGTGCGGCGCCCATGCCCTGCACGTCCACCCCGACGCACCCACGGGCAAGTGCCTGTCGATCATCGACCGCCGGGACGCCGAGCGCACCATGCTCACCGACCTCGGTGCGGCGGTGCACCTGTCCGAGCTCGGTCCGTTCGAGGAGGCGGTCCGCACCGCCAAGATCGCCCACTTCACCGGCTACACCCTGCTGGACGGCCCCACCCATCCGATGGTGATGCAAGGCATGCGCACCGCACGGGACGCCGGGGTCAAGGTCTCGCTCGACGCGGCCGATCCCTTCGTCGTCCACGCGATCAAGGACCGCCTCTGGCACGTGATCGACGCGTTCTGCGACATCGTGTTCCTCAACGCCGAGGAGGCGCGTGCGCTCACCGAGCTGGCCCCGGAGGACGCGGGCGCCCGCATCGCCGCCGAGGCCCGGGTCGAGACCGTCGTCGTCAAGCTCGGTGCCCGGGGCAGCATGGTCCACACCGGTGGCCGCACCATCCGGGTTGGGATCCACACGGTCGAGGCCGTCGACACCACCGGCGCGGGCGACGCGTACGCTGCGGGCTTCCTGTACGGCATGGTCCACGGCTGGACCCCCGAGCAGTCCGGGGAGCTGGCCGCTGCCGTCGCCGCCGAGACGGTCCGCCACATCGGCGCCGTCGTGCGGGACCGCACGGTGCTCGCCGACATCCTGGCGCGCGTCACCGCGGGCTGATCGGGCTTCGTCCTTCCGTCCCTGGCGTGCCTTCGGGCGCGCCGACTCAGGGAGCCGGTGCGGCCCGACCGCCCTTGCGAGGGTCCGAGGCGCCGGTCCACAGGCCATCCTCGCCGCGCACGAGCACCTGCACCGCGCTGAACGCCGGCCGCACCACGAGGGTGTGGCCCTTGGCCTCCAGCAGGGCCCGGGTGTCGGGTGACATCCCTGGCTCCACCCACACCCGGTCTGGACGCCATTGGTGGTGGACCCGCGGGGCGGCCACCGCGTCGTCCGGATCGACCCCGTACGCGAGCACGTCGACGATCACCTGGAACACCGCGGTGATGATGGTCGACCCCCCGCTGGCCCCGACGACCATCACGGGCTGGCCCTCTCCGTCCAGCACCAGGGTCGGCGTCATGCTCGACAGCGGGCGGTGTCCCGGGTGGACTGCGTTCGCCTCGCCCTGGACCAAGCCGTAGGCGTTGGGCACCCCTGGGGCCGCCGCGAAGTCGTCCATCTCATCGTTGAGCACGATCCCCAGTGCAGGGACCGTCACCCCGGATCCGAACGAGGTGTTGATGGTGGTCGTCAACGCGACGACCGAGCCGTCCGCGCTCGCGGCAGAGAGGTGCTGGGTGCCGTGATCTTCGGGAGGGGGCGCGACCGCGCCTTCAACATAGTGCTCAGGACCGAAGCTCTGCGCCGGATCGAAGTCCGCACGGATGGCCGCGACGCGCTCGGGCGACAGCAGCTCCTCGGGCGCCGCCGCGGAGCCCGCCGGATCCCCGAGCCGGGTTCGATCGGCGAATGCGTGGGCCATCGCCTCGATCATCCGGTGCCATGCGTCTGCCGAGCCCCGCCCCTCCACCGGCAGCGGGTCCTCGTCGAGCACGGCAAGCATCTGGGCGAGCAGGATCCCCCCGCTGCTCGGAGGCCCCATCGACACCAGCGTGTGGTCTCGGAACGTGCCCAGGACCGCGGGGCGCTCCACAGGCTGGTACGTCGCCAGATCCGCCGCTGTCAGGATGCCGTCGGCGGCTGCCACCCGCGCGACGATCTCGGCCGCACCCCGCCCGGTGTGCAGGTCCTCGCCCGCGGTCCGAGCCCAGCGGGCCAGCGTCTTGCCCAGCGCCGGGCGACGAACCCAGGTCCCGTGATCGAGGGTCTCCGACGGGTCCAGCATGGCGTGGACGTCCTCCGAGGACTCGCGGTCCAACGCGGCCACGAGGTGCGCCCCGGCACGAAACCCCTTGCGGGCCAGGAGGATCGCCGGGGTCGCCACCCGCTTGGCCGGCAGGGAGCCAAACCGAGACCACAGCGTCGCGAGCCCCCGCGACTCGGACGGAATCGCCACCGCCAGGCCCCCCACGTTGGACGCCCCCGGCCGCACCGAGCCCGAGGCGTCGAGGAACAGATCGCGG
>JAUHWK010000579.1 GCA_030424555.1 bacterium
CGGGGGCCCCGTAGGAGCGGTGGCGTGGGGGCACGACCCCCGAGGCGGTGGGCTCGGTGGGAAGCACCGGGGGCGGGGGCGGCGCCGCGCGACGAGGATGGGTGTCCTTGGCCTGAAACGCGCCTGGGTTCGTGTAGTCCACGTACGACCCGGCGACGGGGGTGGACTCCGTGGCGGGGTCTTCCACGGCACCGTGGGCTTGCGGGGTGGCGGGTCCGATCGCGGGGGGGTCGAGGGTGGGCAGGCCCTCTGCGGGCCGGGTGGGCAGCGTGACCGGATCGTCCTCATCCATCATCATCGGGGGGGAGATCGCGTCGGCGCCTGGGCGGCCGCCCTCAGCCAGCAGGTCGTCCCACATCGACTCGCCCATGGAGCTGGGCAGCGCCATGGTGGTGCGCGGGGTGGAGGGGGGATCGTTGTCGGGATCGACGTGTGGTGCGGCGTCGAGCGTGTCCTGATCGCCCGGCGCACGACCGCCTTCCGGCTCCGGCGAATCGGGATCCGCTGAGGCCTGGGAGGCCGGTGGGGCGTTCTGGCGTTGGTGCGACCCGCTGATCATCGTCGGTCTGAGGTTCCCCGCGGGCCCATCATACGCGATCCGACCCGTGTCGTCGCGGTCCGATCCTGACCCGCGGGTCAGGCGTGGGGACAGGCTTGGCCTTGGTGGCCAAGGATCCTTGCGAGCCGGAACCCGATTGAAAATACGCGAACCAACCATCGGGAAAGGACATATTGAAGATGGAATTCAAAATCTCCTTGATCGTGCGCCGGGCCCGTGGCACAACGCGCGCCAATGAAATCGACATTCATCATCACTGTGGTGCTGCTCGGGTGTGTCCCGGTGGCCGCCTTGGCGTCCGAACCAGAGGATGTTCCCGGGGAGTCGGACCGCGAGGGCCCGGGTCCCGTGGTGCGCGATCCGTCCCCGATCGATCTTCCCCCGCGCGCCCTCCAGGACACCGCGGCCGAAGACGATGCGGACGAGGTCGTGGTGGTCACGGGCACCTCGGAGCCCACCGCGCTGTCCGATGCCCCCGTCGCGACCCGGGTCATCGACGCGGAGACCCTGCGGGATGCAGGTCCGGCGACGCTAGACCAAGCCTTGGAGCAGACGCCGGGCGTGCTGGTGATGCCGAACGTGCGCGGGGTGGGGCTGTCGATCCGGGGGCACGCGCCGGAGCACGTGCTGGTGCTGGTGGACGGTCGTCGCACCCAGGGTCGGGTGGGCGGCGCGCTCGACCTCACGCGCTTTCCGGCCGAGCGCTTGGAGCGGGTGGAGATCGTGGCGGGTCCGGTGTCGTCGCTGTACGGCGCCGACGCGCTGGGCGGGGTCGTCCAGCTGTTCACCAAGCGCCCCGAGGCGCCGTGGGCGGTCCACGCCACCCTGTCGACCGGGGGGTACGTCGCCGACGATCCCCGGGACGGACGGGCGGTGTTCTTCCCGGCGGAGGGGGGAGCCACCGGGCTGGACCAGCTGGCCCTCGACGCCGATCTCTCGTTCCGACAAGGGATCGCCGATGGCATCGCGGGGGTCGGGATCACCGGCTTGGACGCGGTGCCGCAGGCCGACGATCCCGTGAACACGCGGCTCGATGCCGTGCGGGACATCGCGCCCTGGGCACGCTTCGGGTTCGATGCCGGCGAGCACCGGGTGGAGCTCGCGTTCGACGGCCTGATGCAGGAGGGCCGGGGCACGGACGGGACGGCGACCGGTGCGGTGATGGACCGGATCCACCGGACGCAGACCTGGGACGGGTCGGTGACCGGAGAGTTCGCGCTGCCGCGCGAAGTCGACCTGACGCTCCGTCTGGATGGCGGCCTGTACGTCGACAAGCTCCGCCAGGACCAGCGTCTGAGCGATGCGCTCGACAGCTTGGAGACGACCACGGCCCGGCTCGTGCGGGCGGTGGCCCAGGCCGACGGCTGGCTCGACGCCGGACGGCGTCACCACCTCACCGGGGGCGCCGAGGCGCTGGCCGAGGACCTGTCGGCGGATCGGTTGAGCGAGGACCAGGTGGGGCGGCAGCGTGGGGCGGGGTGGGTGGAGTGGATGTGGCGTCCGCTCGACAACCCTGGTCTGACCATCGTCTCCGGGGTTCGGGTGGACGGCGACAGCCGCTTTGGTGCGGCCGCCGCGCCCCGGCTCGCGGTCCGGCTCGATCCCCACGACCGGGTCACGCTGCGGGTGTCGGGCGGCTCGGGCTGGCGCGCCCCCGACCTTCGGCAGCTGTACCTGGCATTCTCCAACCCCGCGGTCGGGTACCGGGTCGCGGGCAACCCGGACCTGGAGCCTGAGCGCAGCCTCGGCGTGCAGGCCGACCTCACGGTGCGCGCCCACGACCTCGTCGCCATCGACCTCGCGGGGTGGCACGACAGCGTCCGAAACCTGATCGTGACCGATCTGCTCGGGGATCCGACCTCCGGCCAGCTCGCCGTGTACGGCTACCTCAACGCCGACCGCGCGCGCGTTCAGGGCCTGAGCGCCTCGCTCCGCCTGGGGGGCACAT
>JAUHWK010000580.1 GCA_030424555.1 bacterium
CCCTCCACGTCCGCCAGGAACACGTCGTACAGGCGGTTGGGACCGGACAGGGTCCACGTTCGCTCTTCGCCGAAGCGACCGTTGCCCCGCCCGCGCCGCGCTCGAACCACCGACTCGTCGCGCGTGACGAACACCAGATCGGCGTGCTGATCGTCGTCGAGCACCCCGAGGTCCAGGTCGATCAGCGTAGCGGGCATCTCCGGGTTCTCCTGCGCGACCCGCGGCAGCGCATGGGGCCAGTCGTTGAGCACCTGGACCACCCCGCGGCGTCCAAACAGCCCGACCACGCCGTCGAGGTCGCCGTCGTTGTCCAGATCCGCCAGCGCCACCCCCACGACGATCGCGGTGGGCGGCATGGGCACCGACCCAGCAGGGATCCGACCGAACCGGCCCGTGCCATCGTCCACCCACAGGTCCAGGGCAAGCGCGTCAGACCGAATCGACGCCACCACCAGGTCCAGGCGCCCGTCTCCCGTCCAGTCCCCCACCGCCATCGACCAGGACGCTGCGCCCGCCAGCCCGAGATCGACCGCCACCGCCCCGTCGACCCGCACACGCCGCGCGAGCTGGATCCCGTCGCCGGTCTGACGCTCCAGCGTCGACATCTCGAATCCGGCGACGATGGCCTGGAACGGCGGGGTGCCCTCGGCGGGAGGCCGTCCCTCGGAGGGCCGATGGCTCGGCGTGAACACCATGAACGCCTCGGGATCGCCCGGCAGCGCCCAGCCCGGCCCTTCCGGATCCGGCAGCGTCGGCATGGTCGCGGTGCCGGTGCGCGGCTGGTCGACCGTGCCGATCTGGGCGGACGCGCCGTCGGGCCCCGTCGCGAGCACGACCCAGGAGAACCCGCCGTCGATCGCTTCCCATGACGTCGGGAACCGGCCCACCCAGCCCCGATCCGGATCCCACGCCATGGAGACCTGGTGAAAGTGCGGCCCGCGGTCCGTCCGCACCTTGAGCAGCACGGAGGCATCGGGGGAGTCCGTCGACAGCGCCGTGACGACCTCGATCGTCGGGGACCCCCCGGGATCGGTCACCACCGTGGCCTCCGCCTCCCGCACCGCGAGCGCCCGGGGAGCCACCGCCCACCACACCGCACCGATCGCCCCCACCACGCCGAGGGCCACCAGGCCCAACCACCGGGTCGCGGTCGCCCGGGGCACGGCGCGCACCAGCACGGCGGTCTCGACAGGCTCTCCGCCCAGGCTCCGCACGATCCGGTCCATGTGGACGTGCAGATCCTCTCCCGCCCGCATCGGCGACGCGTTCCGGAACGCCAGGGCCGCGATCGACGGCGGGAGCTGGTCCGCCGTGGGCATCGGGGCCTGATCGACCAGGATGGGGACGATCGTCTTTCCCAGCGCCAGGGCATCGGCGATCTCGGTCCGGACGGCATCGTCTTCGTCGAAGATCCGCGGCGTGCCCTGCGCACCCGGGACCGTCAGCCACGCGTCCCCGATCACCACCAACACCACGTCGGCGTCAGCGACCGCCGCCCGCATCACGTCGCGGTAGTCGGCCCCCTTGGGGATCGCGTCCACGTCCACGAACACCGAGGACGTCCCGAACGCCCGCCGCAACGCCGAGGCGAGCTGGTGGGTGGCGTACTGGCTGTCCACCCGGCGGTACGAGATGAAGATGCGCATCAGACCGGCCCTCGCGCGCCCGGCGTAATCGGAGGACCCGTGCGTCGCATCACGGGCCGCGGCGGTACCGCCAGGTCCACCGAACGGGCCGCGGAAGGGCTGGCGACCGCAGGGTCACGGAGAGCGCCAGGGCCTCGCCATCGCGCCGCACGGCGTCCCGTCGGCGCCCCTCCTCAGCGATCCAGTCCAGGCGGACCTCGTCCTCCGCGATCCGGACCACGCTGGTCACGGGCGGTCCCTCCGGGGTGGGCACCGTGATCTCGCCCTCCAAGGGGCGCTCGAACACCGGGTGCTCCCCACAGCGCCAGCGCAGCCGGTCGGCCTGCACCGTGACGAGGAGGGTGGCGCAGGGCGGGTTGTCCTCGGCGATGCGCACGCGGGCGATGCCTGAGGCGAACGACGGCCAGCTCCGGAGCGCGCGATCGACGCCCGTATGGATCGCCTCCACCGCGGCCGTGGGCGGCCCGTCCAGCACCCAGGTGCCGTCGACTGGGTGGGCTGACGCCAGGCCAGACCAGACCAGCAGCACCCCCATCGCCACGACGTGGGGTCCAGGGTGTCGTCGTCCCACGGCATGACCTCCGACGCGGCGCGCCACGATAGCACTGCGCCAGCGCTTGGAGACCCGATGCCCGACGCATCCCCCGCCCGCACGTCCCCGGTTCCGGCCCCTGCGGTGTGGCTGGTGGTCGCCCTCGCGTGGCACGGGCTCTGGGCGCTCTCGACGGGCACGCCCACCGACCTCGACGCCCAGTACTACCTGCTCGTGGCACGGCACCTCGCCGCAGGCGACGGCGCGGTCACCGCCAGCCTGTGGAACCTATCCATCCTGCCCGACCAGCTCCCCCTCCCCGCCG
>JAUHWK010000581.1 GCA_030424555.1 bacterium
TCCGGGGCTCCCGCGGATCGTGAACACCACCCCGGCGACCGACGCGTCCGCCGTGATCCGGGCCAGGCGCTCCAAGGTACGAGCCCGCGCCTGCACCGACGCCGGCTCCACCGACACCTCGACCCACAGCCGGGTGCCGGTGAGCGCGCGATGGGCCAGCCAACCCCAGCCCGCCAAGGGACGACGCACCAGGTGCCGCACCAGCGACGATCCGCCCGCCATGTGTGCCCTCCTCGGCGGCGGGATAGCGCGCACCCGGAGGTCCGCCACCCGTGGAGCGCCCTGTTCCGGCCGTGATCCTCGTCCTTGGTCTCGTCGCCGCCGGCTTCGCGTCCATCGGTCTGGGTACCTGGCGGGACGCGTGGTGGCCCATCGCCTCCGGGGTGAGCGTGTTGGCCCTCGCCGCCTGGATCGCCACCGAGGAGCGCGCCGCATGACCTTTCACCTGCTCGACGACGAGTACGCCCTGGTTCAGGCTGTGCCGGCCGACGATCTGATCAACTTCGCCGCCGAGCTCGACATGGTCCCGCCGGCCGAGATCGATCGAAAGGCACTGTTCGAGGCGTGCATCCCGCGGCTGCTGGACCGGCTCCGCACCGAGCGGGTGCCCCTGTCGCGGTACGATCGCGCCGACATCGAGGCCCTGTCCCCCACGCTGCTCCAGGCCCTCGCCGATCTCCAGGGCAGCGCCCCCACGGTCGACGCCGTGCTCAAGGTGGGCGCCCGGGCGTACCGAGCACGAGAGAAGCGACGGATGACGCGCACCGACATGGTGGCCTACATGGTCCCCCTGCTGTTGACCCCGATGCTGCGCCTGGCGGCGGGCAAAGGGTCCGGACCCGGTCAAGTCCCCCCGTCCACGGGATCCTCGGCTTGACATCCAAGGGTCGACCGGTTGCTTGGCGCGACGCGAGGAGGCCCCCATGGAGATGAAGCCGTGTCCGTCCTGTGGCACCGAGGTGCCGGCGGTCGCGAATCGCTGCAAGGTGTGCTTTCACGACTTCAAGTCCGCCCCGGAGCGCAACGGCAGCCCGATCGCGATCCTGGCGGCGTTGGCGCTGGCGATCGTCGTGGCCGGCGGCGCGTTCTGGTACCTGTCCCAGATGCCCACGGACAAGCGCATCCTGGTCGACCAGGAGACGCAGACCATCCAGTGGATCACGCAGTACTCGGGCAACCGCCTCAAGACCGATCGCGTCAAGTTCGACGAGATCACCAAGCTTGAGCACGTCGTCTCGAGCGACGGCGCCTACCAGATCCTCGCCCTCACCTCCGATGGTGAGCGCAAGGTCGTCGAGGAGGACCGCTCGGCCTCCCTCGCCCTCAAGGCGCAGAAGTACGCGCGCATCATGAACAAGCCGCTCGAGAACAAGGACGAGACCTTCGGCTTCATGAAGCAGGACTGAGGTGTTCGGCCGGCGGGCCGCAGGGGCCGACGTCGCAGTGGACATCGGCGGGCGTGTCGCGCGGGCGATCGGCCCGTCCGGTGAAGGCGTCGAGGTGCCCAGCGCCGCCCGCATGACCCCGCGTGGATGGCGGGTGGGCAAGGACGCGCTGGCCACGGACGACGATGGGATCCGACGCCCGGTCGTCGATGGCCGCCTGGCCGACCCCGACGCGTGGGCCGCGGTCGCCGCCCACGCGATCCGCGCCGCCACGCCGTCCGCCCGCACGGTGTGGGTCGCCACCCACGGCGACACCACGGAGTCCGACGTCGACGACGCCGCGCGGTCCCTGTCCGAGCATGGGCTGCATGTCTCCGGCACCGTCCCCGGCCACCTGTCGGCCGCCGTCGGCGCCGAGCTTCCCGTGCCCCTGGCGGAGGGCTCCCTGGTCGTGCTGGCGGGGGGCTCTCGGGTGGAGATCGCGGTGATCAGCCTGTCGGGGACGGTGGTCCACCGCAGCGTGCGTGCGGGCCTCGACGCGCTCGATGCCGCCATCGCCGCCGCCGTTCGACGGGATGCCCGCGCGGTCCTCACCCCCGCCCAGATCCGCCGCATCCGCAAGGACGTGGTCGACGCCTCCCCCGTCCCCGCCTCCCGTCAGGTCGTGATGACCGGGCGCCGCCTGGACGACGGCACCCCGGTCGACCTCGCGATCGACGGCGCCCTGCTCGGCCCCTCCATCGACCCGGTCCTCGATCGCATCGCCTCCACCCTCGTCGACGTCCTGCGCGAGACCCCGCCGGAGCTGTGCGCCGATCTCGTCGACCGCGGCCTGATCCTGCTGGGGGGCGGCGCGACCCAGCGCGGCCTGGACCGACGCCTCCAGGCTGCGGTCGGGCTCGTCGTGCTCGTGCCCGACCAACCCGCGCTCGCGATCGTCCGCGGGATGCAGCGCCTGCTGTCCGCGCCCGAGCTGTCCTCCGAGCTCGTCCAGGTCCGTGCCCGATGAGGGGCGCCCTGCGATGAGCCCGCGCCGCCCCCTCCCGGACCGTCTGCGGCCCGACGCCCTCGACGGGCTGGTCGGCCACCACGACCTGCTCCGCCCCGGCGGCGAGTTG
>JAUHWK010000582.1 GCA_030424555.1 bacterium
GGGATCGGCAAGTCGACCTCCGACGACCCCCTCGAGGCCGGGTTCCCCCTCGAGGGCACCCGCCACGCGTCCAGCTACCCGGTGCCCTTCCTGCTCCGTCCCCAGCAGCCAGCGGGGCTGATGATCGACACCCCCGCGCGCATCGAGGTCGACCTGTGCGCGACCGATCCGTCCCGCACCGAGCTGGTCGTGTGGGATCACACGCCGGTGTTCCGGCTGTTCCACGGAGAGACGTCCGCCGACGTCGTCCGCGCCTTCACCCACGCCAACGGCCGCATGCCCCGCCCGCCCGCGTGGGCGTTCGCGCCGTGGATCACCGCCATCCGGGGCGAGGACAACCTGCGCGACGCAATGGCCACCCTGCGCGACCGCGACATCCCTACCAGCGTGATCTGGACCGAGGACTGGAAGGGCGCCGACCTGCTCCCCACGGGGTTCCGCCTGAGCGAGGAGTGGTTCGCCGACGACACGTTCTACCCGGACCTGTCCGCGATGGACGACGAGCTCGAGGCCCAGGGCTTTGCGTGGCTGGCGTACTTCGCGCCGTTTCTCGGGCGGGACACCGTCACCGCCGACGACGCCCTCGACGCGGGCGTCACCCTCCTCGACCCCGACGGCACCGACCCCTACTGGTTCCTCGGCGTCCGGTTCACCGACGTCACGATGGTCGACCTGTCCACGGAAGCCGGTCGTCACTGGGCCCGTGGCTACATGACCGCGGTCCGCGATGCCGGGTTCGAGGGGTGGATGACGGACTACGCCGAGTGGCTACCGACCGACGCCGTGCTCGCCGGCGGGCAGGACGCCCTGCGGGTCCACAACGACTACCCGCAGTGGTGGCAACAGACCGTGGCCGAGGTGTTGGACCCGGCGGAGCACGTCTGGTTCTGCCGATCGGGGTGGCGCCACACCGCAGGCACCTGTCCCGTGGTCTGGCTCGGCGACCAACGCACCAGCTTCGAAGCCGATGATGGCCTGCCGTCGATCGTCCCCCTCGCGCTGGGCCTCAGCCTGTCGGGCATCCCGATCCTCACCCACGACATCGCCGGCTACTCCGGCGGGCCGAGCACCCCCGAGCTCTACCGGCGCTGGGTCGAGCTCGGCGCGTTCACCCCGATCATGCGCACCCACGAGGGCAACCGGCGCGACGTCAACCACCCCGCCGTCGGACCGGGAGCTGTGGTACCGCTGGGCCGCGTTGGGTGCCTACAGCCCGATCATGCGGACGCACCACGGCTCGTCCAAGGACGACAACCACCAGTGGAACGCCGACCAGGACACCCTGCAGTACTTCGCCCGCATGGCCAAGGAGCACACCGCGCTGTTCCCCTACCGCTTCGCGCTCGCGGACCGCGCCAGCCGCGACGGCACCCCCATCCTGCAGCCCACCTGGTGGATCGATCCCGCCCAGCCCTACGAGCGCGCCGATGCCTGGATGCTCGGAGAGGCCCTGCTCATCGTGCCCGTGCTGGAGCGCGGGCAGCGTTCGCTGGACCCAGGGCTTCCCACCAACAGCCGCTGGCTGGACGTCCACACCGGCCTCGTCGCCAGGAAAGGCGAGATCCCGTTCCCCTTCCCACCCACGCCCGCAGACCGCGCGATCGGGGTGTTTCAGCGCGAGGGCACGGTGGTGCCGCGGTTCGCCGTCATCCCCGACACCCTGCGCAAGCCGAGCGCACCGGTCGACGGCCTGATCGGACCCGACGAAGCCGATGTCGCCCGTGAGATCCAGGTGTTCGGGGCGGGCGGGACGTTCACCGAGGCCGACGGCACCACCTACACCGTCCTCGGCACCCCCACCTCGTCGGCCACCGTCGAGGCCACGCTCACCGCCGGTGATGTGACGGTCGGCGGCGCCACCGTGCGGATCGACGGGCCCATCGAGCGGATGTACCGGGTCAACGTCGTCCCCTGACCCCGCCGCACCGGTCCGGCGACGGTTCGTCGGCGATCGACGCCCATCCCGTGCCGCCGCGCTAGGAGGCACGGCCGAGGTGTCCGTGGACCGTCGTCCCACCGTGCTCACGCTCGCCGCACTGTGGGCGCTCAACTTCACGACCGCGGCCCAGTTCCTGATCGTCGCCCCCATCCTCCCCCGGATCGCGGAGGCCCTCACGGTCGAGGAGTCCCTCCTGGGCGTGCTGATCACCGCCTATGCCGTGTCGTTCGGCGTGCTGGCCCTGGTCGCGGGACCGGTCTCAGACCACATCGGGCGGCGTCGGATCCTGCTGGCGGGCGCCGGCGCGATGACGATTGCGCTCGCCCTGCACGGGGTCGCCACCACCTTCGCCTCCATGCTCCTCGTGCGATCGCTCGCCGGGCTGTCCTCGGGCGTGTTGAGCGGTGCCACGGTCGCCTACGTCTCCGATGCCTGGCCGTACGAGCGGCGAGGTTGGGCCAATGGATGGATCGCCAGCTCGCTCGCCGCCGGACAGGCCCTGGGGATCCCGATCGGCACGCTGATGGCGCGGTGGGGGTACCAGGTTCCCTTCGTCGCG
>JAUHWK010000583.1 GCA_030424555.1 bacterium
ACCTTCCCGCAGCGCATCACGTTCGAGTTCGAGGTGGAGGATGACGAGGGCGGCATCGCCACCGATCGGGTCGACGTGGTGGTCGAGCCCGACGTGATCGTGAACAACCCGCCCAGCGTGTACGCCGGCCCCAACCGCACGGTGGGCTCCGGATCGGGCGTGGGACTGGTGGGGCAGGCCGACGACGAGGACGGCTACATCGACCAGCTGTCCTGGGTCCAGACCGGCGGTCCGGAGGTCGCGCTCACGGCGGGTGGCTCGCTGACGCCGCAGTTCACCGCCCCGGAGGTCGCGTGCGCGGTGGTGCTCACCTTTGCGCTGTCGGCCACGGACAACGAGGGCGCCACGGTGACCGACGAGGTGTCGATCGTGGTGGAGGGCTTGACCGAGGCCGAGCCGCTCACCCTGCCGGTCTCCCTCGACCTCGAGGAGGATCTCGGGGGCATCGTGCTCGAAGGGGACGCCTGGCAGTGGGGCGTCCCGACGAGCGGTCCGGAGGGTGCGTACGAGGGCACCCGGGTGCTCGCGACGAACCTGGCGGGCAACTACGGCCCCGGTGCGTTCGACATCGCCTGTCTTCCGCCGGTCGACCTCACGGGCAAGGTCGATCCCGTGATGTCGTTCCGGGCCTACCTGCGCCTGAACTCTGGGGATGGGCTGGTCGTGGAAGGGCTGGACCCCAACGCAGGGTGGGTCCCGTTGACCGACGCCCTGCCGTCGCCGACACGCGTGGTGGAGGGTCGGCCATCGTGGGGGGACACCGGGTACACGGAGACCTGGTGGCTGCACGCCGTCTCGCTGCCGTCGTGGCTGGGCAACCAGGGCCGGGTGCGGGTCGTGTTCACGTCGAACAACAGCTACTTTGCGGCGGGGGCGTACCTCGACCAGATCCGAATCGACGAGGACGCGACTGATCCGGACGGTGATGACCTCGTCGGCATCCTCGACGAGTGGGGGCGACTCGGGCTCGATCCGTTCGACCCGGACTCCGATGGGGACGGCGTCGACGACGGCGACGAGATCCTCGGGGGGACGAATCCCCTCAACCCCGCCGACTTCCCAGGCCGCCCCACATTGGTGCCCGGGTTCGTCCTGGACTTTGACCAGAACGCAGACGGCGTGGTGTCGAGCGACGCCATGTGGCAGCACGGATCGGTGGCCAGCGGCCCCGAACGTGCCGCCAGTGGAAGCCAAGCCTGGGCCACGGTGCTGGACGGCAACTACTGGGGCAACCGACGCTCCTATCTGTACATCCCGCCGATCGATCTTGGCGACACCGCCGATCCGACCCTGGCTTTCCAGCTGTGGATGGGTGGGAACAGCGGCGACGGCTTGTCGGTGGAGATCTACGATCCGGTCACGTCGAGCTGGTCACAGGTTGATGCGGATGTCCCGCCCTACGACGGCACGGACGCCCTGGGCAGCCCTGCGTGGCGGAGCCAGGCCTACCGGAAAGAGTACGGGACGGCGGCGGTCTCCTTGGCGCCGTGGTCCGGAGACACGGTGTTCGTGCGGTTCGCCTTCCGCACGGACAACAGCTACTTCGGCGCCGGCGCCTACCTCGACGATCTGGCCGTGTACGACGAGTCGGACGACCCCGACGAGGACGGTGTGCTCGGCATCCTGGGGGAGCTGGCGATCGGCACGGAGCCGTTTGTGCCCGACAGCGATGGCGATGGCACGAACGACGGGGATGAGGTCGCGGCAGGCACCGATCCGGTCGACGGCGCGGTGTACCCGGGCGTTCCCAAACTGGTCCCAGGGACGACCTTGGACTTTGAGTCCGGTCCCCAGGGCTTGGCGTCGTCGTCGTCGGACTGGGAGCACGGGGTGGTGGCGAGTGGTCCCGGCCGGGCCACCAGTGGCATCCACGTGTGGGCCAGCAACCTGGACGGAGCCTACCCGGCCAACGTCCGTGAGGTTCTGCACCTTCCGCCCATCGACCTCACCGGGGTCGACGTGGTGGAGGATGGTGCACCCGTGCTGTCGTTCCGCCTTTGGGCGTCGGCCTCCAGCGGGGATGGCGTGTCCGCGCAGGCGTGGTCCGACACGGAGGGCTGGGTGACCCTCGACCCGGCCCACCAGCCCTACGACAGCACGGACGCCTTGGGGGGACCGGCGTGGCGAAACCAACGCTACCGGACTGCGTACCGCCATCCGGCGTTCGACCTGTCTGCATTCGCTGGACAGGAGGTTCGCGTACGCTTCACCTTGCGCACCGACAACAGCTACGACGGGCCGGGGTTCTACCTCGACGATCTGGCATTGTATCTGGAGTCCCACGATCCAGATGGCGACGGATTCGTTGGGATTCTCGCGGAGCTTGCGGCGGGCACCGACCCCTTTGTGGCGGACTCGGACGGCGATGGATCCCAGGATGGGGCGGAGCGAGACGCGGGCACCGACCCGACCGACCCCGCGTGGTCTCCCGACCTGCCCATGATGGTGCCGGGTGCGCACCTCGACTTCGAGTCTGGGCCCCAGGGGGTCGCGGCC
>JAUHWK010000584.1 GCA_030424555.1 bacterium
TGGCGGCGGCGGTGGCGTGCCTGCGGCGGGGCGACGTACGCCGAATCGTGCTGTCCCGCCCGGCGGTGGAAGCAGGGGAGAAGCTCGGCTTCTTGCCGGGCGACCTGACGCAGAAGGTCGATCCGTACCTTCGGCCCTTGCTGGATGCGCTGACCGACCTGGTCGAGCCCGCCGATCTGGAGCGGATGATGGCCGATGGGGTCGTGGAGATCGCGCCGCTCGCGTTCATGCGCGGGCGCACCCTGGGCGACGCGTTCGTGGTGTTGGACGAGGCCCAGAACACGACGGTCGAGCAGATGAAGATGTTCCTCACGCGGCTCGGGCACGGTGGCCGCATGGCCGTCACCGGGGATCCGTCCCAGGTCGACCTTCCGCCGAGGACGCGCAGCGGCCTGGCCCACGCGGTGGAGGCCCTGTCCGCGGTGCAGGGCGTGGGCATCGTGCGGCTCGGGGTCGAGGACGTGGTGCGGCACCCGCTGGTGGCGTCGATCGTCCAGGCCTGGGATGGCCGTGAGGAGGCCCGCGCCGGACGGGGTCGCGAGCCTGGAGCGGACGCAGCGGGTTAGACTTCGCCTGGACCGGGCGTTGCCCCGAGCCAGGAGCCTGCATGGCCCATCTCCCCAACGAGGGCGCGCGCGACGACACCGCCGATCCGCTCCATCCCGGACCCGTCTCCGAGCAAGGCGACGACGGGGGAGAGGGGCGTGGCGGGCGATCCTCGCGAAGCACGCGCTGGCAGGAGGTGCTGGTCCTCCTGGTGACGGCGCTGCTGGCGTCGGTGCTGTCGGTGGAGTTTGGCCGCGTGCCCGAGGGCACCTTCGCGGCCGGGGACATTGCGCCGCGCACCATCAAGGCCCCGTTCTCGTACACGTTCCAGGACCTGGAGACGTGGGAAGCCGCCCGGGATGCGGCCGGAGACGCCACCCGCGACGTGTGGCACCACGATCCTGCGGTGGCGTCGGGTCAGGCGATGCGGGTGGTCCAGGCCTACCGGGCGGGCCGCGAGGCGCTCGGGGGCGAGGATCCCACGGCGCTCGACGCCCCACGGCGGGCCGATGCGGCCCGGCGCTTCCTGGACGCGGGCGCGTTTGGCGCGCTCACGCCAGACGACGTGGAGCCGCTGGTGGAGGTCGGCTTCCCAGCCCACGCCGAGGCGAGCACGCTGGCCTGGCTGGACGAGGCGTACGCGAATGGCCGGCTGATCGTCGCCGACACCGCGCGGCCCGATCGGGGTGCCCGCATCCGGGTCGAGGGCTTCGAGGACGGCCACACGCTCGACGTCGAGGACGACGACACGCTGTCGACCGTGTCGGCGGTGCGGGGCGAGATGACCCTGGAGTCGCTGCAGGTCCGCCGCGCAGCGCCCTGGAGCGCGTCCGTGCTCGCGGTGGCCCAGGCGCTGATCCGTCCCAACGTCCTGCACGACGCGTCGGCGTCCGAGGCGGCCCGGGCCGCGGCCCGCGCGCAGGTCGCGCCAGAGCCCATCCGGGTGCAGCGGGGAGAGATCCTGTTTCGCGAGGGAGATCGCCTCACCGCGCGCGACGTCGCCCGGTACCGCGCCCTGCAGCACAGCCGGTCTGAGCACGGCGTGATGCTGGGGCTGATCGCCCGGTTCGCGTTGGTGTCGCTGTCGCTGCTGGTCCTGTGGGGGGCGGGCAACACCCTGCGCCTACAGCGCCACGGCGAAGACACGCGGCGGGTGGTGCTGGCCTGGTCTGCCGTGCTCGTGCTGGCGCTCGCCGTGCTGCGGGTGGTCGTCACGATGGCGCCGGGCCTGGCCCGGATGGTGGGCAACGACGCCCAGGTCTCGGCCGTGTGGCTCACGGCCCCCGTGCTGGGGGGCGTGCTGCTGGTCAGCGAGTTGATGGGGGTGCGCCGCGCGCTGGCGTGGGTGCTGTCCGCGGTCGTACCGATCAGCTTGATCGTGGGCCTGGATGCCACCTTCGGGGCGTGGTTCTTGGTCACGGGTGTGGCGACGGTCGGCCTGTCCACCACCGTGAGAGAGCGGATGGACGCGCTGCGGGCGGGCGTCCAGGCGGGCGCGGTGGGCGGGGCGTTCATGGTGCTGATGCACTTCGTCACGCTGTACGGGGCCGAAGGCGAGCTGAGCTTGGCCACCACCATCCGGCCGATGTGGTCGCTGGTGTTCAGCCTGGTGGGCGGCGTGCTGTCCGGCTTCTTCGTGCTCGGGCTCGTCCCCGTGTTCGAGCGGTTCGGGTTCGTGACCGACCACCGAATGATGGAGCTCGCCAGCCTCAACCACCCCTTGATGCGCCAGCTGATGCTGCGGGCGCCCGGGACCTACCACCACTCGGTCGTGGTGGGGACGCTCGCCGAGGCCGCCTGTGACGCGATCGGCGCCAACGGCACGCAGGCCAAGATCGCAGCCTACTTCCACGACATCGGAAAGGTCCACAAGCCGACGTTCTTCGTTGAGAACCAGCAGGGCGGGGCCAACCGGCACGGCGATCTGGATCCG
>JAUHWK010000585.1 GCA_030424555.1 bacterium
GACCCGAGCCCCTCCCCGACAGCCGGCCATGGGACTGTGCCCAGGGTCCCCACCTGCTCGATCCCCCCTACGACGCGCTGGAGACCGCGCTGTGCGAGGACGCCTCCCCCGCCGGGCTGGTCGCGATCGCCCAGGGGATGCGCGCGCGCCCAGGCTTCGCACACCTCGTCCGCAGCGAATCGATCGTCGAGGACGTCGCGGCGGTGGCGTGGGTCCGCGCAGACCGTGCAGGCGACCGCGAGACGCGTGACGAGGCCGAGGCGGTGCTTCGGTCCCAGTGGGCCTCGGACGCCCCCGCGCCCACCCCAGGGACGCCACGCCCGGAGACGCCGTGACTGCACCCACCGACCACCTCGTCCTCGGCGGCGGCATCGCAGGGCTCGCGATCGCCACCCAGCTCGCACGCCGGGGCGCGTCGGTCCGCGTGCTGGAGGCCTCGGGTCGGGTCGGCGGCCTCATCCGCACCCTGTCGATCGACGGCATGCGTCTGGAGGCGGGGCCCCAGTCCCTGCAGGCCGCGCCCGAGGTCCTCGACCTGATCGACCACGCCGGGCTGCGCGACGCCATCCTCCCCGCCGACGCCAGCGCGTCCCGGCGCTTCGTGCTGCGCCCCGAGGGGCTCGCGATGCTGCCCACCGGCCCCGGAGGGCTCGCCCGCCTGCCAGGGTTCCGCCGTCGAGACACCCTGCGCCTGCTCGCCGAGCCGTTCCTTCCCGCCCGCACCAGCCCCCATCCCGAGACCGTCCACGGGTTCATCGCGCGTCGGTTCGGCCCCCGCGCGGCCGAGGCCCTCGCCGACCCCTTCATCGCCGGAGTGTTCGGGGGCGACCCCCGCCACCTCGACGTCCACAGCGCGTTTCCCGAGCTCCCGGCCCTCGAGCGTGCCCGCGGCGGCGTGATCGGCGGCATGATCGCGGCAGCCCGCGCCCGCGCCGCGTCCCGACCCCCGTGGGCTCCCGCCACCGGCACCATCACCCTGCACGGCGGGCTCCAGCGCCTCGTGGAGGCCCTCGGCGATCGGCTCGGCGATCGGGTCGTGCTCGACGCCCCCGTCCTGTCGCTCTCCCGCAGCGCCGACCGCTGGGTGGCCACCACCCCCGACGGGAGCCACCGCGCCCGCGCCGTGTGGCTCGCCACCCCCTTGCCCACCGCCGCCCGCTTGCTGGACGCCCCCGATCTACGCGTCCCCACCGCACCGATCGCCGCCGTCACCCTGGCCTGGGCCCGCGAGGATCTGGCCACCGCCCCCCGCGGGTTCGGCTGGCTCGCGCCCTCGGACGTCCGATCCGACGTCCTCGGCTGCCTGTGGGTGGACGGGATCTTCCCCGCCCACACCCCCGGCCACGTCGTCCGCCGCGTGATGATCGGCGGGTCGCGCGCCCCCACCCTCGCCGCGTCGCCCGCCCCCGACCTGATCGCCCACGCCCGCAAGGTCCTCACCGAGGTGGAGGGCCTGTCCCAGCCCCCCCGGGTCGCCCATGTCCAGGCCGTCCTCGAGGGGATTCCCCAGTACCCTCCAGGCTGGGCCGATCAGGTGGCGGGCTGGCAGGGCCGCTGGCCGGATCTGCAGCTGGTGGGGTGGGGCACGACCGGGATCGGGGTTCGACACCTGATCGTCCACGCCACCCGAGCGGTCGGCTGATCCGCCGCGGAACACCCCGATCCAGCCAGCCGGTCCGCGCGTAGACGGGTTCACACCAGGCCGCGGTCACGGTCTTGATCGACGGTTGTCGCAGACATCCGTCGACAACCGAGCTACCGTGAAGGCCGTGTCAGGTGCCGCAGGGTGGGCGGCACGTGGAGGGGACATGCGCAGCAATGACTTGCGGACCAGCCTGGTCTGCGTGGGACTGATGTGCTCGACGGTGGCCCAGGCCGCCACGGTGTCGGGCTCCGTGCGGGAGGACGCGTCCGGTCTGGGGACCGGTGGCACCACCGCGCTCGCCGACGTCGAGGTCCGCATCTGGTCCGATGGCGGCGACGGCCAGCCGAACGGCACCGACGACACCCTCCTCACCACGCTCACCACCGCGGCCGATGGCTCGTTC
Organism: bacterium; assembly: GCA_030424555.1. Lineage (GTDB taxonomy): Bacteria > Myxococcota_A > UBA796 > UBA796 > JAUHWK01. The sequence goes on from JAUHWK010000585.1 coordinate 2,049, forward strand.
TCCACGGACGTCGCCGAGGGCACCGCGATCTGGGTCACGATCGACAGCCGGGACGCCGTGCCGGCCCTCGACGCAGGCGGCCAGGCCCTCCAGACGTGGGCCGAGCAGGTGCGTGGTCCTGCGGGATCGTGGTGTGCCGACGGCACCGGCGGCACCCGGGTGCTGTCCGCAGCCGGGGCCTGCTACGGCGGCCGCCTCGCCGGCACGTCCGACAACGCCACCGCCCTCGGCACCTCCGAGCACCTGATCGGGCTCACGGTGGCCCCGGGTGGCCGCACCGACCTCGACGTCACCCTGGCCTTCGCCGTGATCACGCACACCGGCACCGGGTTCGGCGCGACCGGCCGCTTCGTCCAGGGCGGCGTGCAGCAGGCCCTGCGCAACGCCGCCAACCTCGCGACCAAGCCCACCCTCGCGTTCGTGC
>JAUHWK010000070.1 GCA_030424555.1 bacterium
TGCACGCCCCAGGTCAGGTACAGCTCGAACGGAAGGTCCCGATCCTCGTCGGGTGGGTCGAAGCCGAGGCGGATGGCCGGCAGCCCGATCGTGAGGTTGATGGCGCCGGGTGCGACCCCGAAGTTGTGGACGATCGCCCCGATGCCGACCGTCGCGCCCACCGCCCCGACGACCTTCTGATCCTCCGTCTCCACGTCGCCGTCGCGCACCGGGTTGACCCAGATGCCGGTGCCGGTGTCCAGCCCCACGGACAGCTGGAGGTCTTCCAGCCAGGTGAGCCAAGCGATCGGGATCCCGAGGCGCTCGGCGGGCACGAACCGCAGCTCGAAGTTGGCGACCGCCTGGAGGTTGGTCTGGATCTCGCGGTCGGCGATGCCGCGGATGCCCAGCGCCCCACCGAAGCTCAGGCGTTCCTGGGCGATGTCGGTGAGCGCGATGCCCGCCCCCAACCGGCTGGCGAGGACCACCCGGGGATGGAGCGGCACCATGCCGACGAGCGTGGTGGTGCTGCGGAGCCACAGGCGGGGCCCCTGGGGGATGCCGCCTGCGCCGATCCCCACGCTGAGCCGCGCGCCGCGTCGGGGGAACAGGCTGCTGACGCGGGTGTCCAGGGTGTACGCGACGCTGGCGCCGAGCTGGACGTCCGCCTCGCCGTTGTCGTCAAACCGATCGCTGAGCCAGGCCCCCTCGGTGGACAGGGTGACGGCGTGGAGCCGGCGGGTCTGGCGGGTCGCGGGGCCGAAGTACCGCGTGTAGGCCGCGGTGGCGCCGACGTTCACGCGCTGGTTGGTGTCCAAGCGAACGTGCCACACGTTGCGGTTGTCGTCGGCCCGGCGCAGCGAGACCCCGACGAACGCCGACAGGAAGAACTCGGTGAAGTTGACGCCGCTGATCGCCCCCTGGAGCAGGAAGCGCATCGGCGCGGGCTTCCAGTCGACCTTGTTGAGCTTTCCGACGTGTCCCTGGGGATCCAGTCGGACCCGGCCGTGCCCGGCGGGCAGCGGGACCGCCTGCTCCCCGTCGCCTTCGCTGAAGTGCAGGATGTGGCGCTTGGCGGGGGTGCGGCGGCGGCGGTCGTCATCCACCGCCACCACGACGGTCTCCGGCGGCTGATCGGCGGGCGCCACCCGGGTGACGGTCGCGGTGTCCCCCCGGACGGCGAGGACGTAGTCCTGGGTGCGGTAGGGACGCCGTCGTGCGTCCAGCCAGGCCGCGTCGAGCCCGACCGCCTCCAGGGCGGGGACGATCGCTTGTCCGCGGGCGAGGCGGTGGCCCAGGTCGTCCGCGGTGTCGTCGCCAAGCGCGTCGCGAAGCTGCTCGGCGAGCAGGACGGCCGGGGCCGATCCTCCGAAGCGCTCCCGGAGGTCGTCCCGGATCGGATCGCTGGGCACGACCCGGTCGAACACCTCGGACTGGTACGGCATCTCGCGGCTGTACAGGACGGCGTCGGCGACGGGGCGGAGGTTGCGGAGGATCGCCGGGGTGCGGCGCGACTGCTGATGGCGGCCCCGGAGCGCGACCTCGTCGGACCGCAGGGAGCCCGCGATCCCGCGGACCATGGGGTCGGGGTCGTCGTGCCAAGCGCTGAGCAGGGCCCGGATGCCCTCGCGGTGGTGGAGCCAGCGGAACACGGGCGTGACGCGCCAGGCCCGGTCGCCGACGTAGGCGAGCCCGGCGCCCTCGCGGAACAGGCGTCGGGGCAGCGGGGCCTCGACCGCGACCCCGCCGTCCCGCAGGCCGTCGATCGCTGCGAGATCGAGCAGCTGGGTCAGGCTGTTGGTGAGCTGTCGACGCGGACGAAAGCGCGTGACGAGCGTGACCTGTGCCGTGCGGGTGCGCAGGGTGGTGATCCGTCCGCGGGGGATCGCGGCGAGGCTGGCGCGCTCGGCCGTGCCGTCCCAGTGCAGGCGCCCACGGCCCGCGGTGGAGCCCAGGGCGCCGGCGGTGTCGGCCGGGAGGCGCACCGTCACCGACCACGCCACGGTCGGCAGGCGTCCGTCGACGAGGGGTTGGGGGTACCAGGCCCCGTTCGCGAACAGGCCCCGTCCCACCTGGCCCACGTCACCCCGACGGCGGGGGAGAGTGGTCGTGAACCGCAGCGCCCCGTCGGGTTCGGTCGTCCACAGGACCGTGCCGTGGTTTACCCGGCCGGGGAAGGTACGGACCTGGTCGACCTCGTTGTCGGGGACGGGGAGATCGCGCAGAGGATCGATCCAGGTGGCGTCGTCGAGGTCCTCGGCGCGCAGGGTGCCGGTGATGGTCGCGCCGTCCGCGGACACGGTCGCGTCGATCGTGAGGCGCGGGGCGGCCCACGCGGAGGGGATCCACGCGAACGCGAGGAGAGACGCCCCCCGGAGGAGGCGACGCCAGGCCCTTGGGTGCGGCACGGCGCCCTAGCGCCGGAACCCGATGGAGACGCCGACGTGCGGCACCGCCGGGAGCGTGAACCCGCCGGTGAACCGCACGAGGAACACCTGGCCCTCCAGCTGAAGGCCGGCGCTGAACCGCGGCATCACGAGGGGACGTGTGGTGGGCACGGCCTCGGGATCGGGGGTGCGCGTGCCGTAGGCGGTGGCGCCGATCAGCGCGGCGGTCTCCCCGTCGATCAGGGGAGCGGCCGAGACGCTGAGCAGGCTGACGTCGACCCAGGGCTGGATGCGGGCCTTGCGCGGGGTGCCCTCCTTGCCCGCGTACGCCGTGCCGCCGATGCTGAGGCCGGCGTCGAGGACGCCCATCCGCAGCTCGCGGTTGCCGACGTACCCGGTGTAGCCGAGGTGCAGGCCGACATCGGGCCAGCCGCGCTTGCCCTCCAGGATCGCGGCGCGGACCTCGCCGCCGATCGTTCCCTGCCGGCTCACGCTGATCCACCGCCCCTTGAGGCTCAGCTCCACGGAGAACGGCAGGCCCTTGCGGATGCCGATGCCGGTGCCGGACAGCAAGATCGGGCTGATCTCGTCGTCCATCGCCCGGGCCCAGGGGCTGGGCCGTCCGGCGAACGCGCGCTCTCCCTGCCCGTACAGGTCGTGGAAGATCGCGGTCGTCTCCAGGGTGATCTCGAACCCGGTGGCGCCCGTGGTGGTCGGTGGCGCCATCGCGTGGGTGCCGACCAGGGCCCCGAGCTCGCGGATCAGCTGCTCGTAGTCGGCGCCGAGGGTGACGGGATCGAGGACGGGGCGGCCGTCGTGCTCGGTCATGCCGGTGAGGATCACGTCGTCGGCCGCGTGGGCGGTGGGCACGGTGAACCCGGCCAGGCCGATCACGCTGGCGATCAGGCAAGGGCCGAGGATGGTCCCGAGGACGCTCCCCCGAGGAGAGGACGGCGGCATCGGGGTGTGTCGCACGCGCACGATCGCTCTCCCGGGGACGGGCGCCAGCGTAGCGCGCCGGCAACGGCGATGACAACGCACAGGACGGCTGGGCGTGCTACGCGCGGCGGCTGATGGAGGTGTGCCGTGTCCGAGCGTCCCGATCCGATGGCGTGGGTCCAGCGCGCCGCGTCCAAGGTGCGTGACCCCGAGACCGGCCGGAGTGCGTGGCTGTCAGGGCGTGTGCGGCTGGCGCGGTGGGTCGGCGAGGACACGCTGGCGTTCGACGTGTTGGTGCCCGAGTCGATGGAGGACGCTGTTCGGCGCGGCCTGCGCGACGCCCTGTTGGCCGCGTTGCGGGAGGAGGGCTTCGACGGGGTGGCGCAGGCGCGCCTGGTCGTCCCCACCCAGCCCACGCCGGCGCCGAGGTCGGGCGCACCGGTCAAGGGGATGGACGGGCCGGGGCTGGCGCCCCACGGCGGGCCGATCCAGCGCATGGCGCTTCCGGGGGTGACCCACATCGTGGCGGTCGCGTCCGGCAAGGGCGGCGTCGGCAAGAGCACGGTGTCGACCAACCTGGCGGTGGGGTTGCGTCGGATGGGGTGGCGCACGGGCCTGCTCGACGCGGACATCCACGGTCCGAGCTTGCCCACGATGATGGGCACGACCCAGCGGCCGCTCGTCACCGAGGACAAGCAGGCGGTGCCCGTGTCCGCCTATGGGGTCCGGTGTCTGAGCCTGGGCCTGGTGGCGGATCCTGGCGAGGCGGTGATCTGGCGCGGCCCGATGGTGATGGGCCTGTTGCGTCAGTTCCTCCAGCAGACCGCGTGGGGCGAGCTGGACGTGCTCGTGGTCGACTTGCCTCCGGGCACCGGCGACGCGCAGCTCACCCTGATCCAGGGCGTGGAGCTGACCGGCGCCGTGGTGGTCACCACCCCGCAGAAGGTGGCGCTCGACGACGCGATCCGCGGCCTCAAGATGTTCCGCCAGCTGGAGGTCCCGCTGCTCGGCGTGGTCGAGAACATGGCCTGGTACACGCTGCCCGATGGGACGCGCGACCCGGTGTTCGGCTCGGAGGGTGGGGCCAACGTGGCCGCGCGGGAGGGGGTCCCGTTGCTCGCCCAGGTGCCCCTGCAGACCCGCATCCGGCGCAGCGGCGACGAGGGACTTCCCGCCGTGTTGGGCGACGACGAGGCCGCCAAGGCGTTCCAGGCGATGTGTGAGGGCGTGGCCAAGGCGCTCGATCTCGCGCCGCCGGGCGCCGATCAGCGGAACGACACGGGCGGCGACGCAAACCCACGCCACAACTGACCGGCGAGCACCACCATCCGGGCCGGGTCGCGGTCGGCACGGATGCGCAGGGGATCGTTGAGGACGTGGCCGTCCTCGTCGGTGCCGACGCTCGGGTGGCGCAGGTTCATCCGCAGGGTGGAGCGCCCCTTGGAGGTGCCGGCGTGGGCGACCAGGATCGTCCCGTCCTGGTCCACCGACACCACCACCCCGATGTGGGTGAGGGGGTCGTCCATCCGGCCGTTGCCGTTTCGATCGTGGGTGTCGTCGAAGAAGGCGAGGTCGCCGGGGTCGGGCCGCTTGCGGTGGTGGACCCGGCCTTCGCGTTGGGCGTCTGCCCACATCGACGCGGTGTTGCCGGACACCGACGTCCCCGCACGGTCGAGTGCAGCGCAGACGAACCCCGAGCAGTCATCGCGAAAGGCGCCTGGAGGCGGGGTCTCCAGGTAGGCGAGCGCGGCGGCCGCCACCGGGTGCAGGTCCTTGTCGAGGGGGACAGGGACAGGGTCTGGACGGACCGGCGGGGCCGGCGTGGGCTTGGGGACGACGGCCGGTGCGGGCGGCGGCGAGGGCTCGGACAGCGTGGGCCACGCGCGCGGCTGACGGCCCAAGGCCGCGAGCGAGCCGGGCATCGGTGGACGCGTCGCACACGCTGCCAGGGGCAGGAGGAGCGCGAGCACGCAGGCGCGAAGGCAGGGGAGGGGGCGGCGGATCACAGGGCGCGTCCGGGGAGGAGGCTGCGGTAACGTCCCGTGCGGCCGGGGCCACGGTCCCGTCCGGGCACCCGTGCGTTAGGGACCGACGACGGAGGCGGCGTGCGGATCCTGGGCGTGTCGGAAGGGCTCGTGCCCTCCGCGGCGGTGGTGGTCGACGATCGGGTCGTCTCCTGGGTTCCCGGGGAGCGCCTCCCGGTGCGCGATGCCGAGGACGACGACGCGGGGACCACCGCGGCGATCGAGGCCGCGCTGGCTCAAGCCCAGCTGTCACGCGAGGAGATCGACCTGATCGCGGTCGCGGGGCGCTACCGGTCCAACCGCACGCGGGTTCGGCCCCCCTGGCTGCGGCGCCTGGCCCAGGACCCGATGTCGCCGCTTCGGGAAGGCGAGGCGGCCTTGCAGGGCCTGCTGCGGCGCACCGGGCTGGGCGCCTTCCGCGCCGATGTCGAGGCGGAGGCTCGCGAGTCGGCGCTGCACGAGCAGGGGTTCACCCGGGCCCGCCTGCGCCTGGTCGACACCCACCGCGCGTTGGCCGAGGCGGCGTACCGCACCCAGGCGGCCGACGACGTGCGCATCCTGGTGGTGGAGCCCTACGGCGACGGGGAGCTGGCGTCCTGGTACGCGGGCCGGGCCGGTCAGCTGGATCGGGTGTGGGATCAGGTGGGTCCCGACCCCCTGCACGCGCTGATGGATCGTCTGGGACCGGCACTGCGCCTTCCGTCATGGGACGCGGCGGCCCTGGGGGCGGCGGCGGCGCGGGGGGTGGCCCGCCGGGAGGTCGTCGACACCCTGTCGGGGTGGCTGGGTCACCACGACGGCGAGCTGGTCGGCCGGCTGACACCCACCCTGGTCGATCCCCTCCCGACCCTGCTGCGCGATGTCCCGCCCGCCGACGCCGCCGCCAGCGTGTTGTCGGTGTTGGCGCGCGCCCTGGTCGGGCTCACCGAGCACCACCTCCGGGCGGATCCCACGGAGGTCGTGTGCGTGGCCGGGCGGCTCGCGGTCGACCCACGGGTGGTGGGGGGCCTGGTCGAGGCGATCGACGGCCCGACGTGGGCCGGGTTGCCGGGCTCCTCGGATGCGGCCGCGGCACTGGGCGCGGCGTTCGCCCACGCCCAGCCCCCGCCCCGGGCGCTGTCCTGGTGGTGTGGTCCCTCGGCGCGCGAGGACGCGGCACGGATCGCCCAGCGTCTGGGGCCGGGCGCCCAGCCGCTGCCGGGTCTGCTCGGGCCCCTGCTGGACGGCGACGCCGTGATCCGGTGGGCGGGGCATGCGGCGCCGGGGGCCGACGGCCTCGGAGGCCGGGCCGTGCTCGTGCGCGCGGACGACGAGGCGGCCATGCAGCGAGCCCGGCGTCGGCTGCGGCTCCCGGCCTCGGTGGCGCCGCGCCTGCTGTGTCTGCCGATGCGCGGGCTCGACGATCGGGCGGGGGCCGCCGTGCGGGCTGGCCTGGTGGCCCGGGTGCCGGACCGGGCGCTCGCGGCGCGCGTTCCGGCCGCGGTGTCGCCGGATGGGTCGCTGCGTCCCACGCTGGTGCGCGAAGGCCAGGGCGAAGGCCTGGCGGATCTCCTGGCGGCGATCGGGCGGGTGACCGGAACGCCCGCGGTCGCCTCCCTGCCGATCGTCGAGGCCGACACCCCGCCGGTGGTCGATCCCCACGGCGCGGTCGAGGTGCTCCGTCGCACAGGGCTGGCCGCGATCGAGACCGACCTCGGCACCTGGGCCCGTCCCTGAGATGCCGACGCAGGTCCCTGGCGTGGCCTCGGATCGGGCGTCCGACCGGCCGTCGGCGCGCGACCGCCTGACGGAGGTGCTGGGCCTGACCGTGGTGGTGCTGATCGCGATCCGGCTGGTGGTCGATCTGGGCTCGGGGGTGCTGTACGACCTCCCGCTGGCGCTGGTCCCCGTCCTGTTCATGTGGGCGCCGGTGTGGCTGCTCCGGGCGCGGGGGGAGGATCCGGATCGATACCCGTTGGCCATCCCGGCGTGGGACGACCGCGAGGCGTGGGGCCGTGCGTTTCGGCTGACCGCGCTCGTGCTGTGTGTTGTCGGGCCGCCGTTCCTGCTCGGCTACCACCTGTGGCAGCGCACGCTGTTCCCGTGGGTCCTCGATGCCGTGTGCGACCAGGGGTTCCGCGGGGCGTGTGGGGTGGGCCCGGCGCTGCGTCGGCTGGAGCCTCGGCTCTTCCTCCCCGACGACACCGCATCGTTGATGGCGTACCACCTGCTGTTCGTCGCGATCCCGGAGGAGCTGTACTACCGTGGGTACGTGCAGAGCCGGCTGGACGAGGTGTGGGCGCCTCGGTGGCGGATCGTGGGGGCCACGCTGGGGCCGGGCTGGCTCGTCACGTGCGTGGTGTTCGCGCTGGGCCACAGCCTGGTCGTGTTCCAGTGGTGGCATGTGTTCATCGTGTTCCCGTCCCTGGTGTTCGGCTGGATGCGCGCGCGCACCGGTGGGGTGATGGCCGGCGCGTTCTTCCACGCGGCGTGCAACATCGGCGTGGGCTTGCTGGATCGCATGTACGGCATCTTGCCGTAGGGCCTTCGGAAGGTCGGTCGGTGGCCGGGGGGCTGGGATCGGGCTACCCGCGGGCGCTGGCCGGGTGGATGCCGGCCGAAACCGACGCGTCGACACATCGGTCGTGCGTCGGGGTGGCGAGGGTCACGGCACGGGAGGTCGCGTGGGAAGCTGTCCGTTCTGCGGCGGCGAGGTCTCGGAGGACCTGGAGCGGTTTGGCGGCGTGTGTCCGCACTGCTTCGGAGAGATCCCCGGCGAGGAGGCGGCCACCGATCCCGGTGAGGAGGTCAAGGCCCAGCTTCGCGCGGAAGATGACCGCCGCAAGCGCGCGGCCGCGATGCGCCCCGTGCTGATCGCGGTGCCGCTCACGCTCGCGGTGCTGGGGATCGTCTACGTCAACATCGCGCCGGAGCCGATGGCGGAGCCGCTCGAGTTCGGGGCCGACGAGATGGCGTTCGAGATCGACATCGCCGAGCTCGACACCGACGCCGCCTGGGAGCAGCGCAAGGCCGTCGCGAAGGCCGAGGCCGAGGCCGAGGAGGCTGCGCGGCTCGCGGCCACCCGTCGGGCCAAGGCCAAGCAGGCCGGGGTCGTGCCGGCTGCGGGAGAGCCCGACGGATCCATCGAGCCCGCCGCCAAGGCCACGGTCGGCGACAACGGCATGGTGATGGTCGCGTCCCGCCGGCGTGGGCCCGTCCTCGCAGACCGCGCAGACATCAAAGCCGCCTTCCAGGATGTGTTCCGGTCCCGGGCCGGCCGCCTCGAGATCTGCCTGAAGAAGGCGCTGCAGACCACCCCGAACCTTAAGGGATCGTGGGTGTTCTCGATCGTGATCGACAAGCAGGGCGCCTTCACCGAGGTCGAGGTCACCGGCAAGGGGATGACGAGCCCAGGGTTCGAGTCCTGCCTCCAGAAGGAGGTCTCGATGTGGCGGCTTGGTGGGGAGCTAGAGAAACCCTGGCCGGTCTCATTCCCCATCAACTTCGGGTGAGGGAGGGCCAGGGCACGCGCGATGCTTCGTCGCTGGCTCCGGTCCTCAGTCACGCACTTTAGTGCGCTCCCTCCGGTCCTCGCGGGCGCTCCTCGCCTCGCACGCACCCTGACCCTCCCTCACCATGGGACGGTTCGAGGATTGGACGGGTCGCGGCCTGTCGGCCGCTCCTCGGAGGGGCGGGTGGTTGGAGGCCGTTCCGGGAGCGCTGGGTCGGCCTGACGGCCGCCCTTGGCGCTCCCGGGCCGGCCTCCAACGCGGGCTCTCGCCCTGGGTTGGTCGGTTTTTTTCGGCCTTTCGGCCTTTCGGCCTCCTTGGTCGGCCTTTCGGCCGACTGGGGGGGGCGGGAGCCATGCGTGGTCCGCGCGCTAGTGAACGCTTGGGGCGGGGAGGGGCTTGCGGAGGATGATCGCGTCGCCGCCGTCGCGGTAGTAGTGGGCGCGCCGTCCGACGGGGGCCCAGCCTTGGGCTTGGTAGAGCGCCTGGGCGGCGGTGTTGGTCTCGTGGACCTCCAGGAACGCCTGGGTGACGCCCCGTTGCTGCCAGCGGGTCACGGCGGCGTCCATCAGGGCCCTGCCGTGGCCGGCGCGGCGGGCGGTGGGGAGCACGCGCACCATCAAGACCTCGCCTTCGTCCGCGATGGCCGTGCCGAGCAGGAAGCCGACCGGGCCGTCGTCGGACTCGGCGAGAAGCACCAGGGCATCGTCTCCGCGCTCCAGCATCAGCTCGACCGCGGCCCGCGTCCAGGCGCTGCCTTCCTCGCCTTCGGCCTCGATGCGGGCGATGGTGGGGGCGTCGTCGGTGGTGGCGTCACGCACGGGCATGGCGGCGTCTACTCCGTCGTCGCGGTACCTGCTGGGCTCGGAGGCTCCTGGTGATCGTCCTCGGCATCGAGACCAGCTGTGATGAGACGGCCGCGGCCGTGGTGGGTCCCCAGGGGCCGCTGGCCGACATCGTGTGGAGCCAGGACGTCCACGCCCTTTACGGCGGGGTCGTGCCGGAGCTGGCCGCGCGGGCCCATGCGGAGAAGGTCGGGGTGGCGGCGGCCGCGGCCCTGGCGGAGGCCGGGATCGATCGGCCCGACGCGGTGGTGGCCACGGCGGGTCCAGGCCTGATCGGGGCCGTGCTGGTGGGCCTGGCGTGGGCCAAGGCCGCGGCGTTCGGGTGGGGGGTGCCGTTCCTCGGGGTGAACCACCTCGAGGGGCATCTGCTCAGCGCGACCATCCAGGCGGGGGGGCCGTCCTTTCCGTTCCTCGCCCTGGTGGTCAGCGGGGGCCACACCACGCTGTACCGGGCTGACGACGTGGGCACCTATGCCGTGCTCGCCGAGACGCGCGACGATGCGGCGGGAGAGGCGTACGACAAGGTCGCGCGCATGATGGGGCTCGGCTACCCGGGCGGGCCCGTGATCGACCGGCTCGCGGCGGAGGGCAACCCGGAGGCGGTGGCGTTCCCGCGGCCGCTGGAGGGGTCGCTGGACGTCAGCTTCGCGGGCCTCAAGACAGCGGTTCGGGCTCACCTCATGTCCGAGGCGCGGGCGGCCGACGCCGACGTCGCGGCGAGCTTTCAGGCGGCCGTGATCGATGTCCTGCGCTCGCGGGTGGAGCGGGTGGCCCGGGAGACCGGCATTCCCCGCGTCGCGATCGGGGGCGGCGTCGCGGCCAACCGGGGGCTCCGGGACGCCCTGCGCGCCACGGGGCTGGAGGTCCACATTCCTCCGATGGGGCACTGCACCGACAACGCCGTGATGATCGCCCACGCCGGTCGCCAGCGGCTGCTGCGTGGCGAGCACGATGGGCTGGACGCCGGGGCCCGGGCCCGATGGGCGGTCGCATGAGCCTCGGCGAAGATCCCAAGGCCCTCCTTAGGGGGCTGGAGCAGCGTGCGCGGCGTCGGTTCGGGCAGCACTTCCTCACGCGGCGCACGGTGGTGGATCGGATCGTGCGGGCCGCAGGGGTGCGGCCCGGGGACCGGGTGGTCGAGATCGGACCGGGGCTCGGCATCCTCACCGGGGCGCTCGTGGAGGCAGGCGCCGAGGTGACGGCGGTCGAGGTGGACCGGGATCTGGCGGCACGCCTGCGCGAGGTCCTGCCGGCGGTCCGGCTGGTGGAGGCCGACGCGACGACGGTCGACTGGCGGTCGCTGATGGGGGAGGACGGCGAGGTCCGCATGGTCGCGAACCTGCCGTACAACGTGGGCACGGGGCTGGTGATGACCGCCCTGCGCTCGCCGTCCGTGTTTCGCTCGGTCACCGTCATGCTCCAGGCGGAGGTTGTGGAGCGGCTGGTCGCCCGTCCGGGCACCAAGTCCTACGGCGCGCTGAGCGTCGAGGCGTGGCTGCACGGCGACGCCCGCATCGCCCTGTACGTCCCGCCGGGGGCCTTTCATCCGCCGCCCAAAGTCCACTCGGCGGTGGTTCACGTGGATCGGCCGGACGCGCCGCGTACGCTCGACCCCTCCGTGCGCGCCGTGGAGCGCGTGGTGAAGGCCGCGTTCGCCCAGCGGCGCAAGACGCTGCGCAACACGCTCAAGGCCCTCGCGCCGGTCGACGTGGTGCAGGCCGCCCTCGATCTCGCGGCGATCGAAGCCAACACCCGGGCCGAGGCGTTGGACCCGGAGGCCTTCGTGACGTTAGCGGGGGCGTTGTCCAAGGCATCCGCGACGATGCAGGAGGATGGGTGAAGATCATCTCCGCTGGCATCACGGACGTCGGACGCCGCCGCAGCCGCAACGAGGACGCGTTCCTCGTCAACGACGAGATGCGCCTGTTCGTCGTCGCCGACGGCATGGGCGGGCACGTCGGGGGCAGCCTCGCGAGCACCCTCGCCGTCACGCTCGTCGAGTCCGAGGTGGAGCGCATGCTCCGGGAGGACCCAGGCGACACCGATCCCGTCGACCACGTGCGGCAGGGCCTCGCCAAGGCGATCGCGTCCGCGGGCAAGCAGATCCACGGCAAGGCGCTCGACAACCCCGAGTGGAAGGGCATGGGCACCACGGTGGTCGTCCTGCTCGTGGTGGACCGCAACGCGTTCATCGCCCACGTCGGCGACTCGCGGGTCTACCTGGTGCGCGACAAGACCATCCGGCAGATGACCGACGACCACTCCCTGGTGGCCGAGTCCGTCCGCGATGGGCTGCTCACCGAGGAGCAGGCCAAGACCCACAGCCTGCGCAACGTGATCACCCGCGCCTTGGGGTTCAACCCGGAGGTCGAGGTCGACGTGCAGGTCCACAGCCTCGCCAAGTCCGATCGCTACCTGCTGTGCTCCGATGGCCTGTCGGGCAAGCTCGACGACCACGAGATGCTCGACATCCTGGACGCCAATCCCCTCATGGTGGCGCCCCGCGAGCTGGTCGAGCTCGCCTGCGCCCGCGGTGGCGAGGACAACATCACGGTCGTCCTCGCGCGCGTGGACGACGTCGCGTGATGCGGTGGCCCGTCGCCCGATGCGCCCCCCGGGCAGGTGGGCCGCGCCCGGGGTGGGGGGTCTCGTGAGTGCGGACGACGACCTGATCGTCCAGCTCCCTGGACGGCGGGGACGCACGGAGATCCGCCTGGA
>JAUHWK010000071.1 GCA_030424555.1 bacterium
GACGTGAACGACCTGTGCCCGAACGTCCCCGAGAACGTAAACGGCTTCAAGGACGACGACGGCTGCCCCGACGAGACCAAGGCCACGCTCACGCTCGAGAAGATCGTCATCCTCGACAACGTGCTGTTCTACCTGGCAGATGAGCGGATCAAGGAAGAGTCGTACCCGGTGCTGGACGCCGTGTACGACATCTTGATGGCCAACCCGTCCGTGCTCCGGGTGCGGATCGAGGGCCACACCGACAGCCAGGGCGCCGAGTCGTACAACCAGGACCTGTCGGAGCGCCGGGCGCTCGCGGTCCGCGAGTACCTCACCGCCCGTGGGATCTCCGGGGATCGCTTGGTGGCCCGCGGGTTCGGCGAGATGTACCCGATCGCCCCCAACCGGACGCCCGAGGGCCGCGCCGCCAACCGCCGCGTCGAGTTCGTGGTGCTGGAGCAGGGCGATCCCAACGCTGCCCCGCCGCCGCCCGACGACGACGGAACCCCCGCGGTGGTCGTCCCGGACACGGACACGCCCGCCGCCGAGTAGCGCCACCGCCCTCCCCCTCCGTTCGAGGGGCGAGGGGGCGGCTGGTCGCACCGCCCGGCCCGGACGAGGCGCCCTGGGCGTGATCCTCCCGGCCTACTCCTCGGCGCCGTCCACGTACCCGAGCTCGCTCAGCAAGCGCGACAGGGTTGGGTCGGCGTCTTCATCCATCGCCGCGTCGCGCGCGCGCTGGACCCGGGCCGCCGCGGACGCCAGGCGCGCCGCCTCGTCCACCCGGGGCTGGGCGGGCCGGCGCTCTCCGGGATCCGAGCCGAGATCAAAGCGCTGCGCACCCGCCGACTCCCGCCACAGCAGCTTGTCCTGAGACCCCTCCCACAGCCCGACCGCCGTCTCGAAGGGAAGCTCGGGCACCCGCCCTGCGTAGCGGATGCTCATCGACCGAGGGGTGGGCATCGGCGACGGCCACACGCCGTCCAGCAGCCAGGGCGTGAGCGCGACGAGCGACACGGGCGCGGCCTCAGGCCCCGGGAGGGGCGCCACGGCCTCGCCGGTCTGCCAGGTGACGAGCGGCACGCGGGCGACCGTCTCCCAGGGCGGGCCGTCGTGGCGCAGCAGGCCGTGCTCGCCGAGGTGCTCCCCATGGTCACTCGTGACGGCGAGGCGAAGGTGGGCGTCCCGTCCCCGCATCGCAAGGGCCTCCAGCAGCTCCGACAGCCGCCGATCGGCGCGCTCCACGCCGTGGTCGTAGCCATTCGTCAGCGTGGCCAGCCACGCCTCCTGCCGCGACGCCGGAAGCTCCCCCCGCAGGAACACCCAGAACGGGTGGGTCGACTGACGCTGCTGGGTGGGGAGCGTGACGACCGGCTGCTCCGGGAGGAACGGATGGCCTGCCGCGATCGGTGGGTACGGATCGTGCGCGTCGAACACGTTGACCGTGAGGAACACGTCGCGCTCCGGCACGGTGTCGAGCCACGTCCCCACGTGCTCAGCCAACGCGGGCCCACGCAACGGGGAGACCAGCCGCGGCGGGGACTCCGCGTGGTCCATCCCGCGCTGCAGGCCCGTCGCCTCATTGAGCACCGGGTTGGCGCTGAACAAGGCCGTGGCGTACCCCCGCGCGCCGAACTGCTCGGCCAGGGTGGTGTGGCGGGGATCCAGGCGCTGCCCCTTGCGGAGGAGGCCGTGCTCCTCGGGCATCACCCCGGTGAACAGCGTGGCGTGGGTGGGAAGGGTCCAGGTGGCCGGTGCCACCGCCCCACAGCGAAGGGTGGCCCCATCCTCGGCCGCGAGCGCGGTGAGTGTGGGCGTGGTCGGACGGTCGTACCCACAGGCGCTCGTGTGGTCGGCGCGCACGGTGTCGAGGACGACCAACACAACCGTGTGCGGCGTGTCCGCCCCACCCGCACGTCCCGGCAGCGGGTCGTCGTCCACCTCGCCCGGAAGCCGCTCGGGGTTGGCGTCCGGCATCGTGTCCGGATGGACCGGGAGGCGCCCCGGGTGCTGGCGGTGACGGGCGTTCTGCCACGCCCCCCGCAGCGAGCGCGGCGCATCGGAGCAGGCCGCCACGCACACCCCGAGCACGGCCAGCGCGAGCGCGCCCCGCGCGGGGATCCCACCATGGATTCGAGCGTCTGGCCGCCGCACCCGCGCCTCCTCGGAGCGCCTGCGTATCCGCACAGGCCCCGTGCTGCCCTGCCACGCGGACGCTACACCCCGGGCCAGGAGGCCGGGTGACGGAGGAGTCCGACGAGGACCTGATGCGTCGGTACGTCGAGGACGGCGACCGGCACGCGTTCGAGGCGCTCTACCATCGACACGCCCGCCGCGTGCTCGGGGTGTTTCGGCGCGCGGGCTGCGACGACACCTTGTCCAAGGACCTGCTCCAGCAGACGTTCCTGCACCTCCACCGCGCACGCCGGGACTTCGACCTGTCCCGCCGCCTCACCCCGTGGTTGCTCACGATCGCCCTCAACGTGCGGCGAGAGCACTTCCGCCGCAGGGGGCGTCGTCCCGAAGAGCCCCTGGACGACGAGCGACACCGCGAGCCCAAGGTCGACCCCGACACCTCCACGGCCAGTGACCGGCTCGTGCGCCGTGCCCTCGCCGCCCTGCCCGCCAACCAGCGGGAGGTGATCGAGCTGCATTGGTTCGAGGGCCTGTCCTTCGCCGAGGTCGCCGAGGCCGTCGGGGCCTCCCGCTCCGCCGTGAAGGTCCGCGCGCACCGTGGCTACAACGCCCTGCGCACTGCACTCGGGGACCCCGACGACCCGGACCCCACGCCGTAACCGCCCCACAAGCCCCTCCGTATCGCCACTGCAACGCCCCTTGGACGCATGACGCCTGAGCTGCCCCACACCCTGCCTCCGCCGCCCGCCCCGCCCGACCTGCCCGTCGCGGAGCGGGACGCGCTGTTCGCGGCCCTGGCGGACGCCACCGTGGATCGGCACCCCACCCTGCGCAGCCGCCTCGCTGAGCAGCCATGGGCCGTGCGGACCGGCCTCGCCGCCGCCGCGATCGCGGCGCTCGGGATCGGGCTTGCCTGGGCCAGTGGCCTGCGGACCGAACCCACCGCCACCCTCCCCGCGCTCGTGCTCGCGGGGGCGGCAGCCGGTCTCGGCGCGGGGTCGGCGCTCCGTCCCGCCGGGTGGGGACCCCACCCCCTCCACACCGTCGCGGCGGCGTTGCCCCTGCTCCTCCCCCTGTTTGCCGCTGTGATGCCCATGCCGGGGATGCACGGGCCCGCCCCACACGGCGCCAGCGCGATGCACGTGACCTGCGGCGTGTTCGGCCTGATCACAGCGAGCGCGGCGGGCGGCCTCACGGCCTGGCTCGATCCCGGCGCCCCCGGACGGCTTCAGCGCGCCCTCGGGGCCGCCGGTGCGGGGGGGGCCACCGGGTTCGTCGCCACGACCCTCCACTGTCCATGGGCTGATCCCGTCCACCTCGCCCTCGCCCACGGCGGTGCCGGAGTGCTCGTGGGTGCCGTGCTGGTCAGCCTCCGGCTTCGGCCTCGTCCTCGCCTCGCAGGCGGATCCGGCTGAACCCCTCGGGGTACTTGCCCGACCGATCCGCGTACCACGCCCGGATCTCATCCATGTCCGCGGCCAGATCCCCTGTCGGATGGAACGGCACGCCGATGTTGGCCTCCTTCTTGGCGTAGTCCAGGTAGCCGAGCAGGATCGGCACCTCCGCCTCGCGGGCGATGTGGTAGAAGCCCGACTTCCAGTAGTCGCGGTACGAGCGCGTGCCCTCGGCTGGCACCATCAGCAGCATCCCGTCGGACGCCCGAAACAACGCCGCGACGTCCCCCACCAGCCCGTGGGCCGATGCCCGCTCCACGGCCATGCCACCGGTCGCCCGCAGCAGGGGCCCCTGCGGCCCGCGAAACAGGGTGTGCTTGCCCAGCCACTGGATGCGGACGCCGTACACCCACGACGCCAGCAGGGCCCACCAGAAGTCCCAGTTCGACGTGTGGGGTGCGGCGATCAGGACCGCCTTGGGGACGTCGGGGGGGATCTGGCCGACCGTGTGCCATCCCCCGATCCACATCAAGAACCGGCCGAGCAGGTGCAGCACGCGGGGGACAGTGGGCATCTGGTGGGTGGGCGGCCAGGAAGGCGACATGCGTCTCTCCAGGATCAGGGGGCAGCACCCGCTGCGATCTCCCGGACGACCTCGTGACTGACGAGATCGTCGGCATCGATCGCCTGCAAGCGCACGGTGTGGTTTCCAGGCTGGATCGGGACGGTGGTCACGACCCGGCCCTGGTCATCGGGGGCCGGCAGCGTCCAGGGACCGGTCAGATCCGACAGCGCCGTCACCCGCAGCGTGGTGAGGTCCTTGGTGGGGTGGTCCACCGTGACGTCGATCGGCAGCCGCTCCCCCGAGGTCAGGACGAGGTCGATCGCCGGGGCCTGGACACTCAGCGTCGGCGGATCGTCCACCCGCACCGGCAGCGTCCGCTCACAGCGCGCCCCCACGTGGTCCTCCACGGTCACGCGCAGGGTGTGCTCTCCCCGCGTGAGCGCCACGTCGTCGAACGCGAACACGGAGTTCCCGTGCAGAGCCCCCTCGGCGAGGACCCCGTCGACGTCGCTGCGCAGGGTGACGATCACGTCGGTCATCCCCCACTCCGGATCCCGACCGTACCCTGCGATCGACCACGACACGCCGGTGGCCTGCACCTCGCCGGGCTCGGGGGTGTCCACCCGACACAGCGGCGGCTCGTTGTCAGGCCCCACCACGATCTTGACCGTGTCGGACGCCACCAGCCCGAACGGGTCCTGCACGGTGAGTGTGACGTCGTGCTGCCCCTCCGACAGCGCCAGGACCCCCTCCAGCAGACCCAGCCCATCGATGTGCGTCGGTCCGTCCAGGGGCCCGTCCAGCGAGCTGACCCACGTGACGGTCAGGGCCTGGAACGGATCGTCGTCGTCCGACACCAGCGCGCGCACCGACACGGGGTGGTCGGCGTAGGAAGGCCCCGCGGTGACGTCGGGCCCCTCCAGCGAGACCGCCGGCGGCGAGGCGTCGATGACGTCGATTCGCAGCACCTCGTCGCGTCGGTAGCCTGCGAGATCGGTCGCCCGCAGCCGCAGCCCGTCATCCCCCGGCGTCACGGGCGCCAGGCATCGGGTCGTGCCGTCCTCCTCGCCAAACCCCGAGCACACGTCCCGCCAGGTTCCCCCGGCGTCCCGCACACTCCACACACCGAACAGGTGGAACGGCGCATCCTGCGGATCGGACATCCGCCCTTGGGTGGCGAGCATCCCCTTGGGAACCGCGGTTCCGTCCGACGGCGACAAGATCACCGGCGTGGGCGCCAGCCCCTCCTCGCCCAGGTCGATCTCCGGCGTACAGGCCCCGTGGCCGACCCCGAACACGAGGCAGGCGAGGACGGGACCGAGCGGGCGGCAGGCGTGCATGCCCTTCACGCTAGCCGCTGCGCTCACGCGTCGCGACGAAGCCGCGCCTCGAGCCAGTACCGACCCGGGCCCCACCGCACGGTCGCACCACGGGCTTCGAGCGGCGTGGTGTCGAGTGGCTCGACGTGAAACAGCGCCAGCCAGCGGCGCAGCAGGCGCGCCACGGGACCGGGCAAGCCCGACAGATCGGCGAAGTCGACGACGACGACCTCCCCTCCGGGCGCCAGGGCCTCCAGCGCCTTGTCGAGCGCCCCCTCCCGATCGGGGATCATCGACAGGCTGTAGCTGAACAGGACCCGGTCGACGGGCACGTCGCCCAACAGGGCCGCGTACTCGGCTTGCTCGGCGAACCCGTGCTCGATGTGGGCGTCTGGCACGCGCTTGCGGGCGGCCTCCAACATCTCGTCGCAGGCCTCGATCGCACCGAGCGACGCGTCGGGGCGCATGCCCCGGAGGATCGCCAGGTTGCGGCCGGTCCCCGGCCCGATCTCCACCAGCCCCTTCCAGTCCTCCGCCGCCAGGCGCTTGAGGACCGTGTCGCGCCCCAACAGGTAGTACTTGCGGGTCACGTCGTAGATCGGACGGGACCAGCGGTAGTACTTGTTGAGGAAGTCGCGGTGGCCCTGGAGGTCGGACGCGGCGTCGGCGGCACTCATGCGGCCACCCGGAAGAAGTTCACCTGACGGTACATCCGGGTGCGATCCAGCTCGTGGGCCACCTCAGACCCCGGCACGCGCTCGAAGCGGTCGGCGTAGCCCAGGCGCTCGGGCAGGGTGCCGAACCGGCCCTCCTCCTCCACGCTGCGCCACAGCACGATCGCGCCGTCACGCGACGTGCGGAGGATCTCCTCCAACAGGCGCTTCTGGGTGCGCTCGTCCATCCAGTCCACCGCGTCGCACAGCGTGTAGTGGCTCCACGTGTGCTTTCCGGCGGCACCGAGGATGTCGAACAGGTTGGTGTTGTGGAACGAGATGTCGGTGGGCGCGTCCTGCGCGGTCTCCCACCGGTCCTGCCGCAGGTAGGGCGGGACGGCGTCGGGGCGGGCATGGTTGAACTGCCCGGCCGCCGCGAACCACGCGACCCAGTTGGTCCAAAGGTCGGTCCGCATCACCCGCATCAGGTGGGCGACGAAGAAGTCGACCATGTCCTGCTGCTCGGTCTCGACGATGCGATCGCGCTGCTCGAAGTTGATCCCGAGGGCCAGCAGCTGCGCCGGCGAGCGCAGGGCGGCGCGCACCGGGAAGCTGGCGCGCAGCGGCTCGACGATCTCGACCAGGGCCGCGACCCGCTCGGCCTCGGACTTGGCGGCGGTCTCCCGCACCCAGGTGACGTCCATGCCGACGCGCTTGCGCATCGCCACGAGCATCTTGGCGGTGAGTCCCTCGTGGTACAGCGTCTTGCGGAACCGACGCTTGGCGCGCGTCTTCCAGTACTTCTGCATCCAGTCGGGGAGGTTGGCGACCACCGGGCGCACCGTGTTGTCGGGCTCCGGCGACCAGCCTCGGCCGAACAGATCGTAGAAGGTGCCGAAGTCGTCGATCGACCGAGACGCCTCCATCTTGAGCGCGGCCAGCGCCAGGTGGTGCTTGTTGATGTCGACGGCGTCGATCCGCTTGGGACGACGGGCCATCATCCCAGCGAAGCCACAGCCCGCACCGGTGATGCCGAGGACCGTGCTGTCCTCGTCGAGCTCGAGGAAGCGTTCGTCGACCTCGGCATCCTCGAACAGGATGTTGTAGACGAACGTATTGGCGAACACTTTCTGGAACGCCCGGTCACGAACCGCCATCAGCGCCTCCGCGGGGAGCCGTCCTGTCGCACGATTCGTGACACACCTCAACCTCCGCCACGTGCCAACCCTGCGTCACACCCCGGAACCGCCCTTTCGGAGCCCCTTGTCATGCCCGATCCGATCGACGATGAGATCGCCCGCACCGTTCGCCAGGCCTTGGTCGACGGACAGCCGGAACACGCGCTCGAAACCCTGTCCTCCGCCAGCATCGACGACCGTCCCGACCTGTTGTGGCTCCGGGTGCTCGCCGTGGCCCGCACCAGCCACGCCCTCGCCGTCCACGTGGCGCTGCGCGCCCTGCTTCGCGATCATCCGCTTCCCCCCACGGCCCTCGTCGACGTCGCCCCACCCTTCGCGGACGCGGTGCTCGCCGGGGACCCTGAACGCATCGCCGCGTGGCGCCCCCTCGCCACCGCCCTGCACCACGCGACCCAGGCCCCCAGCACGGGTCCGCAAGCCGGCGGTGCCGACGCGGTGCTCGCCTGGGTCCTGCTCGCCCACGCCAACCCCGAGGGCGACCCCCACCCCGCAGACGTGGTCCGGCTGTCGGCCCTCGCCCGCCGACTCGGCCGGCAAGACGACGCGATCGCCCTTGCGCGCTCTGCGCAGAAGCATGCGCGCCACCAAGACGATCCCGAGGCCTTCGCCACCGCCACCTCTCTGCTCGCCGCGCTGGTCCGCGCAGAGGACGATCCAGGGCTCGCGGAGAAGGTGCTTGCTCACGGGGTTCGTGAGCTGCGGTCCTTCCGGCCCGAACACGCCGAAGACTTCCTCGCGACCGCGCGCACCCTGGTGGCCCGCTGGGCTGCTCCGGGCGACGCCCCCCCCGATGGTACGATGTCCGAATCCGACGCCTCGGGATCCTGATGCCGCGCCCCCTCGTTCTTCTCGCTGCCCTCTCCCTCGCCGCCTGCGATCCTGGCCGGATCGGCATCGACGACGACACGCCCGGTGACGGATCCGACGACACCGGAGGCGACGGGTCCGGCGACACCGCCGACACGTCGGACACCGGCCAACCCGCCGACTCCGATCCCGGCGACACCGACGACACCGCCCCCCCGGCCACCCCCACGGTGGCCGACCTGGCCGCGACCGGTCCGTACACGGTGCAGACGTCCACCGGCTCGCAGGCCGTCTCCGAGGGGTGTGGATCCGTCCTGGGTAGTGGATCGCTCGACTACTTCCACGCCAGCCCAGACGCAGGCCGCGCCTCTTCGCTGGTCGTCGTGCTCACCCACGGGTTCGGTCGCGCACGCGCCAACATGAACGGCTGGGCCCGGCACCTCGCGTCCCACGGCTTCCATGCGTACAGCGTCGACCTGTGCTCCAACTTCCTGCTGATCGACCACGAGAAGAACGGCCGGGCGCTCGCCCAGTTCGCCAACGCCCGGTTCCTCGGCAACGACGTCGTGTTCGTCGGCTACTCCGCCGGCGGGCTGGCGGCAGTGCTCGCGGCCAAGGACGCCGACGGCGCCGTCGGGGTGTTCGGACTCGACATGGTCGACAGCAACGGCACCGGCGGAGGTCCCATCCCGCCGTCCAACGACCCCAACTTCGGTGCGACCGCGGCCCCCGATCTCGACGTCCCGTTCTGGGGCATCAAGGGCACGCCGTCGTCCTGCAACGCCGACGGCAACGGCGTCGCCGTGTACGAGGCCGCCCCCGACGGGGTGGTGCTGGAGCTGATGGACGCGGGACACTGCGACTTCGAGCGCCCCAAGAACCAAGGCTCGCTCCCCTGCACCTTTGGGTGTCCCGATCCCACGCCATCGGCCCTCACCGATCGGGAGCAGCAGGATCTGCTGGCCGCGATGCTCACCAGCTTCGTCCAGTGGCGGGCTGGTGTGGGCAACCAGCCCGGCGCCTTCTGGACCGAGGGCCTGGAGCCCCACGACAGCCTCACGGACACCGACGGTCCGCTGATTCCCTGACCCTGTGCCGCACGCTGCGCGCCGAGGCCGCCCGACTCAGGCCGCCGGCAGCGAGGCGAGCATGTTCACCACGTACTTGCGCAGGGACGGCTGGGCGATCCGCGCGACGATGCCCTTGATCGGACCGGCCAACAGGCGCGGGATCGGCAGGTCGAACGACAGCGTGGTGCGGTACTGGATGTCGGTGCCGCCGTCAGCACGCGGCGCGAACGTGGCGACCCCGCGGTGGTCGGTGTTGCCCGACAGGGTGTCCCACGTGAGCGTGTCCCCCTCCAGCACGTAGCGGACCGTGTAGTCGGGCTGGAAGGTGTACGGCCCATGCTGCTGCTCACCGAGGACGAAGTGGACTGTGCGCGCCTCCTCGTCGAGCGCCGTGGAGACAGCCTGGGTGGTGGCCGCGGCGATCGCGGACAGATCGGCGAAGTGGGCCGCCACCCGCTCCGGGGACGCCTTCACGGGGAACACCTGCTCGAGAGAGCTGTCGAACGTGGCCATCCCGGCCTCCTTGCTGCGAGCGCCCCCCTATCCAGACGCCGCCCGCACCTGCGACACGATCCCCCCGAGGACGGCCGCCGCGTGATCGACATCGGCCTGGGAGGTCGACCATCCGGTGGACAGCCGCAGGCCGGAGCGCGGCGAGGGATCGCCCATCGCGACCAGCCCCGGTGACGGATCGTGGGAGCCGCTGGCGCACGCCGCCCCCGCACTCACCTCCACCCCCGCCAGATCGAGCGCCGCCACCAGGTCCTCGCCCAGGATCCCATCGAACACCGCCAGGGTGTGGGACGGTCGCCGGAGGACGGACGCGCCGACGACCCGGCCCCCCGCCTCGCGACAGGCGCGGTCGAGCTGGGTCTGCCACGCGCGCGCCTGCGACGCCCACGCTGCCGAGTCCAGGCTTGCAGCCTCACACGCCGCCCCAAACCCTGCGGCCAAGGCCACCGCCTGCGTGCCGGCCCGCCGCCCGCGCTCCTGCGATCCTGAGAACAGCGGACGGACCTCCACACCGGGCCCCAGCACCAGGGCGCCGATCCCCACGGGCCCGCCCAGCTTGTGGGCCGCGAGCGTGACGGCATCGACATGGGGGCCGAGCGACCAGCCGCCGTCCAGGCCCTGGGACGCATCGACGTGGATCCGGGCCGACGGGGCCCACGATCGCGCCCCCACGACCGGGTGGACCACCCCGGTCTCGTGGTCGACGGCAGGTAGGGACAGCACACCGCCCTGGGGTGGGGCCCCCCCCAGCCGGATCCGTCCGTCGCCATCCCGCGGGAGCATGGCGGCGTGCGCGCCCGCCGCCTGACGCACCGCGGGGTGGTCCCCCGCCCCAAAGGCCCTGGGCGCCGCCGCGTCCACAAGTCCCCGCAGCGCCAGCGCGATCGCCTCGGTCGCCCCCGAGACGAACACCACACCGCGGGGATCGGCGCCGAGGAATGCCGCCACCTGACGGCGCGCCGCCTCCAGTCGCGCCCGCGCCCGACGCCCGGCGGTGTGGGCCGACGACGGATTGCCGCCCTCCGCCATCGCATCGAGCATCGCCGCCCGCGCGCAAGGCCGCAGGGGCGTGGTGGCGGCATGATCGAGGTACGCCCTCACGGGGCCTCCGGGACGCGGACGACCACGCTGTCCGCGAGCTGGGCCACCCGCGTCGGCCCGATGCCGGACACCCGCTGGAGGTCGTCGACCGTGCGGAAGGGGCCGTCTGCCACCCGGGAGGCCACGATGCGCGCTGCCAAGGCGGGACCGATGCCGTCCAGCCGCTGCAGCACCTGGACGTCGGCCTGGTTGAGGTCGATCGGCCCCGGAGGCGGCCCGCTGGCGGTGGTGTAGGGCGCCAAGGCCACCACCGTGGCGTCCCCCACCCCGCCCACCCGGGTGAGGCCGTCGAGTCCAGCAAACGGGCCGTGCGCCAGGCGCTCTTCGACGATCCGGGCCGCGAGATCCTTGCCGACCCCCGGGAGGGCCGCGAGGGCCGCGGCATCGGCTGTGTTCACGTCGACCGGGAGCAGGACCAGCAGCGGGTCGCCCATCGGCACCACCCGGATGCCGCCAGGGCCCACCACCACCGCGTCCCCGTCCACCACGCGGGTGTCCGGGATGCCCGAGGACGGGCCGCCCGCCGCGTCCACCGCAGCCCGCGCGGTGGGGGGATCGACCCGGTACGTGCCGGGCGCGGTCACATCGCCACGCACCTCGACGATCACGCCGCCCTGCGCCGACGGAGACCACAAGGGCCGGCTGAACAACGCGATGCTCACCAGCAAGAACAGGGCCGCGAGCCCGAGCAGGCCACGCCCCTCGTCTGGGGCCTGCCCCCGCCCGAACCGGACGGGATCAGCCACCGCACGCCTCCTGCCACCACCGGGCGGCGACCGGGCCGGTCCAGCGGGCACGCACCGTGCGCGGTCCTGCGTCCGCGCGGGAGGGATCGTCGATCGTCACCGTGAGCACCAGGTGGTCGAGCGGAAGCACCTCCGGGGCGCGCCCGGGCCATTCGACCAGGCCCACCAGCTCGTCCTCCAGTCGCTCCTCCAGCCCGAGACCCTCCGCCTCCGACGGGTCGTCGAGGCGGTACAGATCCGCGTGAAGAAGGGTCAGCCGCCCCCCCTCCAGCTCATGGACCAAGCCAAAGGTGGGCGAGACCACCGGCGCGACGATGCCCAGGCCGCGCCCCACGCCCTGCGCCAGCGTGGTCTTGCCAGCCCCGAGATCGCCCACCAACGCCGCGACACACCCAGGCCGCGCCGCGCGTCCCAGGGCCTCCCCCAGCGCCTGCATCGCCGCCGCGTCGGGCACGGGCCACACCTCCTGCTCCCCGCTCACGCTGCACCGCCCGGATCGCCAGGAAGCGGCCACGCCGACGCCCCTGCAAGCCCCGTGATCGCGCGCGGAAGCGCGGCCGCCACGTCCGACGCACGCCACCCCTCGGGACGCGCCTGCGCCAGCAGCTCCCCGGCGCGACCGTGAACCCAGACCCCCGCGATGGCGGCCTCCCGGGCGGTCAGGCCCCGCGCCAGCAGCGCCCCCACCACGCCCGCGAGGACGTCGCCCGTGCCGCCGGTCGCCAGCGTGGCCGCACCCGTGGGGTTGATCGCGACGGGCTCGCCGGGCGCCGCGATGAGCGTGTGCGCCCCCTTCAGCACCGCCACGTCGTCCGGGGCGAGGGCCTGGACCGCCGAGAACCGGTCCGCCTGGATCGCCGCCGTGTCGACGCCCAGCCCACGCGCCGCCTCGCCCGGA
>JAUHWK010000586.1 GCA_030424555.1 bacterium
GCACGCGACCGTGGGGGCCTCGGTGGCGACGTCGGACGCACAGCCCGTGCTGCCGAGGTGGAGGTTCCAGGGGCTGGCCTCTTCCCCGACCAGCAGATCGACCCGCACGAACTTGTACCCGGACTGCCAAGCCCAGAAGGTGGTGGGGTCGTTCATCGGGGCGGGCTCGGCGGCTGGGTCCCGGTGGTTGCGGTCGAACGGCACGCCCACCGTGAACACGAGGCCGTCGGCGTCGCGCAGGGTGCGCGCGCTGGCTGCGTCGAACACGATCTGGTCATTGGTGGCGGCCGAGCCCTGGGCCGAACAGTCCGCCGTCCCGTCCTCGAGGTCGACCAGGACGATGTCGTCGGTCTGCCAGGTGCCGTCGTCCACCAGCGTCAGCGGGATCGCCTCGCCATCGACCAGCGCGCGGGGCTCGCTGAGGAACCACTTCAGATCGGCGATGCGCGCCGATTCCGTGCCGCCGGCCACCGTGTCGCCGCATCGGGCAGACGTGCCATCGGAGACGGCGTCGACGGTCAGGGCGAGATCGCCGCCAGCGCAGGCGGTGAGGAGGGGGAGCAAGGGGAGCAGACGGGCCATGGAATCCTCCGGGCGGGGACCGCGGTGTACGCGCGCGGACGGCGTGCCCGGATGGGGCGCGATGTCGCAGGGCGGTGGGTCCCGTCGATCCGGAGGGAGGGACGCCCGTTCCCACCGGGTGTGTCGTGTGGTCGCACCCGGTGGGAACGGGGAGGTCAGGCGGCGTCGCGTGCTTGGCGCGAGAACACGAAGCCGTCGGCCGTGTGGTCGACGACCACGGTGTCTCCGGGGTCATACCCACCGCCCAGCAAGGCGCGGGCCATCGGGTTGACCACGTGCATCGTGATCGCCCGCTTGAGGGGTCGGGCGCCAAAGGCCGGGTCGTACCCGAGCTCGCACAGCTGGGTCCGGGCCGCGTCCGTGACCTCCAGCGTCAGGTCCCGATCCGCGAGCAGACGCTCCACCCGCTGGAGCTGGATGGACAGGATGGCGTCCATGTCGCCGCGGGCCAGCGGCCGGAACAGGATGGTCTCGTCGATGCGGTTGAGGAACTCGGGACGGAAGCTCCGCTGGAGCTCGACCTCGACCTCGCGACGGGCCGCCTCCACGTCCCCCTTGGCATCGAAGATGCGCTGGGAGCCGACGTTGGAGGTCATGATCACCACGGTGTTCCGGAAGTCCACCAGCCGGCCCTTGCCGTCGGTGAGGCGCCCGTCATCCAACACCTGGAGCAGGATGTTGAACACGTCGGGGTGGGCCTTCTCGACCTCGTCGAACAAGATGACCGCGTAGGGGCGGCGCCGCACGAGCTCGGTGAGCTGGCCGCCCTCGTCGTACCCGACGTAGCCGGGAGGGGCGCCGATCAGCCGGCTGACCGCGTGCTTCTCCATGTACTCGGACATGTCGAGGCGAACCATCGCCTGGTCGTCGTCGAACAAGAACTCGGCGAGGGTGCGGGCGAGCTCGGTCTTGCCCACGCCGGTCGGCCCGAGGAACAGGAAGCTTCCGATCGGGCGGTTGGGGTCCTGCAGGCCGGAGCGGCTGCGGCGCACGGCGTCGGACACGGCGCGCACGGCCTCCTCCTGCCCGATCACGCGGGTGTGCAGGCGGTCCTCCATGTATAGGAGCTTGGCCTGCTCGGTCTCCTTGAGCTTGCTGACCGGGATGCCTGTCCAGCGCGCGACGACCGCCGCGATGTCGTCGAAGGTGACCTCCTCGCGCAGGATGCCTCCGTCCTTCTGGATCTCGGCGAGCTCAGCGGACATCGCCTCCAGGCGCTGCTCCAGCTCGGGGATCTCGCCGTAGATCAGGCGGCCGGCCTCGTCGTACTGGCCATCGCGCTGCAGGCGCTCGCCCCTCGCGCGCTTGTCGTCGATCTCGTCGCGCACCTGGGCGATGGCGTCGATGCGCTCCTTCTCGTTCTGCCACTTGGTGGTGAGCGTGGACAGGTCCTCGCGAAGATCGGCGATCGTGGCCTCGATCTCTCCGGCTCGGGTCTGGGCGACGGCGTCGGAGTCCTTGCCGAGGCTGGCCTTCTCGACCTCCAGGCCGGCGATGCGGCGCTCCAGGCGGTCGATGTCGGCGGGCTTGGACTCGATCTCCATCTTGATCCGGCTGGCGGCCTCGTCCATCAGGTCGATCGCCTTGTCGGGCAGCTGGCGGCCCGAGATGTAGCGGTCGGACAGCTGGGCGGAGGCGACGACGGCGTCGTCGGTGATGTGCAGGCCGTGGTGGACCTCGTACTTCTCCTTGATCCCGCGCAGGATGCCGATGGTGGCCTCGACGGTGGGCTCGTCGACGAACACGGGCTGGAAGCGACGCTCCAACGCCTTGTCCTTCTCCAGGTGCTTCTGGTACTCGTCGAGCGTGGTCGCGCCGATCAGTCGCATGCTGCCCCGGGCGAGCGCGGGCTTGAGCATGTTGCCGGCGTCGGGGCTGC
>JAUHWK010000072.1 GCA_030424555.1 bacterium
GGAAGCGACGACATGAAACCCACCTACCAGTTGGTAGGGGGTCCGACCGACCCGGACGGCCGCACCGGCACCGGCACCCCCCTCTCGCCCTCGAGCCCGAGGCGGGGTGCCGGACCCCTCTTCCCTTGCCCGAGGGCCCCGTGCTGCGATGGATGGCGGTCGTCGTGGGGCTGATCGGACCGGACCTCGCCCTGGCGGGACCCCATGCGGAGCTCCAAGCCGCCGTGACGGCGCTGCGGGCGGGCCACATCGAGCAGGCGCTGGCCACGGCGGAGCAGCTCACCACCGTGCCCGACCTACACGTGCGCGCCTCCCTGCTCGCGGCGAGCGCAGAGCAAGCCGCCGGACGACCCCACGATGCCCTGCGACGACTCCGATCTCTCTGGAAGGACGATCTGCCGGGACCGGATCGGACGGAGGTTCGCTGGCGCTGGGCCCGCGCCGCGGCGCTCGCCGGCCACCCAGGCCGCGCCCGGGCCATCGCCGCCCCGCTGCGGCGGCTCGACGATGCCGAGTACGCCCCCGCCGCCCGGATCGCCCGGCCCGCGTGGCGGCTCTCCGCCCAGGGCACGGTCGCCGGGTGGCAGCGGCTGGGCCGGGTCCTCGATCAGCAGGGCCTGGATCCCCGCGCCCCGTCGAGCGCGGTGTCCGCCGACGCCTTGCGCCTGCGGGTGGCGATCGCGGTCGACCGGTCACGGCGGGTGCCCCTGCGCGGCAACACCCCGGCCGCCCGTCGCCGCCTCACCCGCCGGCTCGCGTGGCTGGAGGCCGCGGACAAGGACACCGCCGCCCTGCTCCGCCTCGGGCACCACGATCCCCTGTTCGACGCGCTCGTCACCCTCGCCGAGGGGTGGCGCGACACCGCCGACGCGCTCGCACACGCCCCCCCTCCCCGCCGGTTGACCACGCCCCAGGCCGACGCCTACCGCCAAGGTTTGCGGGAGGCCGCGCAGGGTCCCCTCCGTCGAGCCCACGACGCCTACGAGGCTGCGCTCCGGGTCGCAGAGCGCGATCGGGTGGCCCACGACGCCCCTCGGGTCGTCCACGTCCGGGCATCGCTCGACGCCATCGCGGCGCGACGCACCCTGTGGCGCGCCCCGGACTGACGCCCGCTCTACACCGTCGCCCGTGGGACCACCTCGGGACGAGGGGGGTCGGGACGAAGCATCAGACCACGCAATGGGGTGGGCACCACGCCCGCCCCGACGCGCCGTGTGCACGCCTCAGTCGACGTTCTTGAACGCCACCGGGATGTCGTAGTCCTCGGTCATCCGGTCGATCCCCGGACCCAGGCCCGCAGCGGCCGCAGGCCGACGCCCGACGCCTCGCCGCACGTTGGCGGTGCTCGCCACGCTCGCGGCCCCCGCGGCGCCGTCGAGACCGGTGGCGATCACGGTGACGCGCACCTCGTCCTTGAGCGACTCATCGACGACCCAGCCGAAGATGACGTTGGCGTCCTCGTGGGCCTCTTCCTGGATGAGCGTGATCGCCTCGTTGAGCTCGAACAGCTTGAGGTCGCCGCCGGAGGTGATGTTGACCAGCACGCTGTCGGCGCCGGTCATGGTCACGTCGTCGAGCATCGGGCTGTTGATCGCCATGGTGGCGGCGTCGGTCGCGCGGTGATCGCCAGCCGCCAGCCCCACGCCCATCAGCGCCACGCCCTTGCCCATCATCGTGGTGCGCACGTCGGCGAAGTCCACGTTGACCCGGCCCTGGCAGGTGATCAGGTCGGCCACGCCACGAACGGCCTGCATCAGGACGTCGTCGGCCATGCGGAAGGCCTCGATGGTGGTGGTCTGTTCGTGGACGATGTCCAGCAGGCGGTTGTTGGGGACCGTGACCAGGGTGTCGACGTTGGAGGCCATCGCGTCGATGCCGAGCTGAGCCGCCTTGCGCCGCTGCTTGGCCTCGAACCGGAACGGCCGGGTGACGACGCCCACCGTGAGGGCGCCGCACTCGCGCGCGACCTGCGCCACGACAGGCGCCGCCCCGGTGCCGGTGCCGCCGCCCATGCCCGCAGCGATGAACACCATGTCGGATCCAGCGACCAGCTCGGCGATCCGGTCCCGATCCTCGAGCGCCGCCTCGCGGCCGACCTCGGGCTTGCCGCCGGCCCCGAGCCCCTTGGTGAGCTGGGCCCCGAGTTGGAAGCGCCGGGGAGCGAGGCTGCGGCGAAGATCCTGGGCATCGGTGTTCATCGCGATGAACTCGACCCCGGACAAGCCCTCGTTGATCATGTGGTTGAGGGCGTTGCCGCCGGCTCCTCCCACACCGATCACCTTGATGTTCGCCCCGACCGGGTGGTCGGTGTCCTCAAGCTGCTCCAAGGTCATGCCTGCCTCACTCAGGGGTCCGCGGATGATGGGGCACCATCGCCCGTTGTGCCCGGTTCCGCCAGAGGACGGACGATGGCGACGGAGGCCGGCGCCAAATCCACATAGATCCCCTCCGTCCAATCGAGGCCTTGCTCGACCAGCTTCGCCAAGCGCCGGATCTGCCGTCCATAGTCGTCGAACCCGAACAGGATCTCGGACGGCGGCCGATCCGCCGAGATCGCGGTGGTGCGGAGGGTGAACCCACGGTGCCACTCGAACGTCATGTCGCTGACCGCGTGGCGGGGCACGAGGCGCTCAGCGTCGAGGCGATCGAGCAGCCACAGCGCATCGCGCAGGACCAACCGTGGGATCTCCGGATCCCGTCGCTCCTCCGCCGGCCCCACCCCCAGCAGGACGGGCAGATCCACCGTGGTGCCATCGGCTTCGAGAAAGGGCCAGCCCCCCTCGTCGACCAGCAGCATGCGCCCGCCCCACGCGAGCAGGGCGACCGGCCGGTGCTCCTGGATCCGCACCCGGACCGTGCCGTCCAGCGAGCGCTCGGTCTCAGCGGCGCGTACCCACGGGTGGCGCATCACCCGGGCAGACACCAGCGTGGGATCCACCGACCACAGGCGCGTCCCGTTGCGGATGTCGGCGAGGTGGCGCAGCGCCGGCATCCGCGCGCGCACCGCCCCGTCGAACTCGACCCGCTCGACGACCAGGACCTCCGGCCGGGCCAGCGCCGACGCCACCGCGAGGACGCAGACCGCCAGGACGATGCCCACGCTCCCCCGCACCCAGCGTGACGTCGACCCGGCCATCGCTCAGCCCTCCGGGCCCTGCCCCACGTCCGCATGGCGCGTCGCGGTGCCGAGGATCCGCTCGACGAGCGTGTCGAAGTCCAGACCGGCCTCCTTGGCCGCCATCGGCACGAGGCTGCGCTCGGTCATCCCCGGCAGGGTGTTGATCTCGAGCATGACGGCCGTGCCATCCGCACGCACGATGAAGTCCGCGCGGTACGACCCCGAGCAGCCCACTGCCGCCCCCGCGGCCACGGCGGCCGCCGCGATCGCCGCCCGGGTCGCCTCGGACACCGGGGCCGGACAGGTGTACCGGGTGCCCCCGGAGACGTACTTGGCGTCGTAGTCGTACAGGCCATCGGCCGGCTCGATCGCGACCAGCGGCAGGGCCTGACCCTCCAGCACCGCACAGGTGAGCTCGAGCCCGTCGACGAAGGCCTCGGCCAGCAAGATCGGGCTGTGGGTGAGGCCCTTGGTGACCGCCTCGTCCCACTGGTCCCAGTCCGTGAGGATCGACAGGCCGACCGTGGACCCGCCCCCGACCGTCTTGAGGACGAGCGGCAGGCCCAGGTGCTCCGGCCGGGGTGTGCCTGCGACGACGATCGCGTCACCGGCGAGGGACACCCCCTCGGGCAGGACGGGCGCCACCACCCGCTTCGTGCGGAACTTGTCCATCGCGAGCGCGCTGCCCAACACGCCCGAGCCCGTGTACGGGATCTGCATCACCTCCAGCAGTCCCTGCACACAGCCATCTTCGCCCAACGCCCCGTGCAGCGCGAGCCACGCGACCTCGACGCCCTCGGCGACCAGCTGGGCGGGGAGGTCCTTGTCGACGTCGATCCCGACCGCGTCGTGGCCCCGACGCAGCAAGGCCTCCAGCACCGCCTTGCCGGTCTTGAGCGAGACCTCGCGCTCCGACGAGGGGCCGCCGAACAGCACGCCCACCCGCGATCCCTTCCAGTCCTTGCGACGATCGGACATCACGACACCCGTCCCAGGGTCTTGAGGCAGACCGTCAGGTCGACCCCTTGCTCCCGCTTCATGCGCTCCCCCACCGACTTGAGCAACAGCTCGATGTCCCGGGCCGTCGCCGACGACAGGTTGGCGACGGACGCCGGCTCGGACGCGGGCAGCACCACGTCGCGAAGACGCGTTCCCGCCAGCCCGCCCTTGCGCAGGACCTTCGCCAGATCGGCCCGCGGCACCTCGGAGAACACCGACCACGGCCGCTCCACCCCCGGCACCCGTGCCCGGCCAGAGGGCTTCCACCGCAGGCGCGCCCCGACCACCAAGGCCCGGTCGCCCAGCGAGGACAGCTCGTCCGGCGCGATCGTGCGCACCCCGCCGCGGCGCCAGATGTCGACCGACACCAGCCACGCCGGCCAGCCCGCATCGCTGACCAGCGAGCCCCCGAGGGAGCCAGGCTGTCGACGGAGCGCAGACAAGGGTCCGCTCCCGGCCATCGCGCCGATCTGGGCGAGCGGCACCGCCGCCCCGGCCGTCACACCGTCGTCCTCGACCTGCACCGAGGCAAACCCCCGTCCCAGCCGGATCACCGCCCCCGCCAGGCCGCCGTCGCGCACCAGCAGGCGCGACCCCGTCCCGACCACGGTGCGCGACAAGCCGAGGTCCTTCAGCCGCGCCTCCGCGTCTGCCCAGGCCTCGATCGTGTGGGGCACGACCCACGCCGAGCAGGTGCCCCCGGTCCGACGCGGGAGGTGCGGCGCGAGGGGCTCCTCCTCCCGCCAGACCAGATCCGGGCGGCCAGGGCTCACCCGGGCACCGCCTCGCCGAGCGCATACGCACACACCCGGTGCACATCGCCCGCCCCCAACGTGACCACCACGTCGCCCTCGGACGCGTCCTCGACCGCGGCGAGCGCGCCCGCCAGCGAGTCCACCGGCACGACGTCCCGCGAGCCCCGGGCCCGCAAGGCCGCCGCGACGTCCTCGGGCGCAAACCCGGGTCGGGACGACTCCCCTGCCGCATACACCGGGCACACGACCACCCGATCGGCGCGGTGGAAGCAGCCCGCGAAGTCGTCCATCAGGGCTGCCAACCGGCTGAACCGGTGGGGCTGGAACACCGCCAGCACGCGGCCGGATGGGAACGCCTCCTCCGCAGCCTCCAGGGTGGCCTCGATCTCGGCGGGATGGTGGGCGTAGTCGTCGATCCAGGTGACCCCCTCGGTCACCCCCCGCACCGTGAACCGACGCCGCACGCCGCCAAACCCGTGCAGCGCCCGCGCGATCGTCGCGAACGGCACCTGGAGCTCGTGGGCCACCGCCACCGCCCCGACCGCGTTCTGCACGTTGTGCCGCCCCGGCATCCCCAGGGTGATGTCGCCGAGCACCTCGCCCTCGTGCAGCACGGTGAACGTGACGGACAGGCCGTCGACCCGGACGTGGTCGGCCCGGTACTGCGCGTGCCGACTGAACCCGTAGGTGACGATCGTGCGGTCGATCTGGGGCAGCAAGCGCTGGACCGTGGGGTGGTCCAAGCACATCACGTCGAAGCCGTAGAACGGCACCCGCCCCGCGAACTCGGCGAACGCGGCCTCCAGGCGGGCCTCCGTGCCGTAGTGGTCCAGGTGCTCGGGATCGATGTTGGTGACGAGCGCCACGGTGGGGGCGAGCAGGTTGAAGCTGCCGTCGGACTCGTCGGCCTCGGCGACGAGGTACTCGCCGGCGCCGTGCCGCGCGTTGCTCCCGCCCAGGGAGTCGAGGCGCCCGCCGATCACCACGGTGGGATCGAGGTCTCCCGCCTGCAGGACGGCCGCGATCATCGACGTCGTGGTGGTCTTGCCGTGGCTGCCCGCGACCGCGATTCCGTGCTTCATCCGCATCAGCTCCGCGAGCATCTCAGCACGCCGGATGACGGGGATCTTGGCGCGTCGGGCGGCGGAGACCTCGGGGTTGGACCCGGAGACCGCGGTGGAGCGCACGAGCACGTCGGCGCCGTCCACGTGGCTGGGATCGTGCCCGATCATCACCCGCGCCCCCAAGCGCCGCAGGCGGGTGACCGCCTCCCCCTCGCGGAGATCGGAGCCCTGGACGTCGAATCCCTGCGACAGCAGGACCTCAGCGATGCCCGACATCCCGATCCCGCCGATGCCGACGAAGTGGACCGTGCGGACCGTGCCTCTGAACATCACGGGTCGGTGCCCTCCCAGCGGTCGACGTGCGTGCTGATGCGCAACAACATGGCGACCATCACCACGTTCGCGACCGCCGCCGACGCGCCGTAGCTGATGAACGGAAGCACCAGGCCCTTGGACGGTGCCCACCCGACGACCACGCCGAGGTTGATCACCGTTTGGGTTCCGAGCACCACCGACACGGCGGTCGCGACGACGGCGTCGTACAGCGTGGACGCCCGCCGTGCCACGTGCAGCCCCCGCGCGACGAGCAGGGTCTGGAGCAGGACGAGCAGCGTCCACCCGAGCACGCCCATCTCCTCGCCGATGACCGCCGCGATCATGTCGGTGTGGGCCTCGGGGAGGAACCCGTCGCCCTGGGCAATGCCTCGGCCGACCCCGACCCCCGTCCAGCCCCCCATGCCCATCGCGACAAAGCCCTGGAGCACCTGCCACTCGCCCCCTTGGGCATCGCCGAACCCGAGGAAGCTGAGGATACGGTCGAGCCGATACGGCGCCGCAGCGATCGCGAGCGCCACGAGCAGCGCGCCGACCCCCAGCAGCATCCCGAGGATCCGCAGCTCGAGGCCCGCCACCCACAGCGCCGACACCAGCAGCGCCGCGAACACCACGGCAGCGCCCAGGTCCGACTGCCCGACGAACGGGATCCCCGTCACCTCCTGCACCTCGGCCCCGATCACGGTCAGGAGCAACAGCGGGGACGCCGCGAACAGCGCGGACGCGGGCACGGTGATCTGACGGATGCGGCCGATGTTGCGGCTCAGGAGGTCCCCCAGGAACATCGCGAGGATCGGCTTGGCGATCTCGGTGACCTGGAGGTTGAACAGCCCCAGCGGCAGCCAGCGCTGGGCCCCGTTGACCTCCCGGCCCAGCGGACTGGCGGTGATCACCATCAGCACGAGCACGCCGACGTACAGCCCGGTGGACGCGCGGCGAATGCGCGGCCACGACCCGGCGAGGATCCCCAGCGACACCGCGAGGCCCAGGCCCAGGCCCACGAGCTGACGGACCAGGATGCCGTAGGGGGTGCCGTACGACCCCATCGCATCCGGCGCGGACGCGCTGAGGATCGCGGTGAGGCCCAGCGCCACCAACCCGAGGAACGCCACCAGCAACGGCCGATCCCAGCCCGGCGTGGGCGGACCGTCGTCGTCCCAGCGCTCGCTGACCTGGGTGGGGACGTCTGGAACGTCGGAGGCCTCGGGCACGAACGTCATCGTCCCTCCTCCCCGCGGGCCCACGCAGTGAACATGCGGCCACGGTGGGCGAAGTCATGAAACGCGTCGAAGCTCGCGCACCCGGGCGACAGCAGGACCGCGTCCCCAGGCTGGGCGTGCGCGCGGGCCCACACGACGGCATCGCGCAGGCGACCCACTTCCGCCACCGACACCCCGGCGCCCCGCAGCTCGGCCGCGATCGCCGGGCCCGACGCGCCAAACGTGACGACGGCCCGGTGCCGCCTCAGGGCGGGGGCCAGCACCGCGAACCCGGGCCCCTTCGCCTCTCCCCCCAGCAACACCACCGCCGGGCGGTCGAGGCCCGACACCGCCACCGAGGTCGCCTCCACGTTGGTGGCCTTGCTGTCGTCGATCCACACCACCCCGTGCTCTGTGTGGACGGGCTGCATCCGATGCGGGAGGGCGGTGAGCGTGGGCAGCGCGTCCTGGATCGCACCGAGCGGCGCGCCCATCGCCAAGGCCAGCAGCGCCGCGGTCGCAGCGTGGTCGAGGTTGTGATCCCCGGGGGTCTGGACCCCGTCGAGCGACAGCGTCACAGGCTCGCGGCCCGGAAGCTGCAGGGTCGCCGACCGTCCGTCGCGCACCACCCCGGGCAGCGCACCGAGCCAGGCCCGTCGGCCCACCCCGGGATCGTGGGGCGCGAGGTGGGGGTGGTCGGGGGGGACCACGCACAGGTCCTCGGGGCCCGCCTGCGCCAGGATGCGCCACTTGGCCTGGGCGTAGCCGTCCATCGTGCCATGCCGGGCCAGGTGGTCGGGCGTGAGGTTGAGGATGACCGACGCCACCGGCCGCAGGGGGGCCGCCCGCTCCAGCTGGTAGCTGGACAGCTCCACGACCGCGCGATCCCATCCCCCCTCGCGCACGGCGTCTGCGAGAGGGTCTCCGAGGTTTCCCCCGACGAAGGTGCGCCCGGGCAGCGCGGCGGACAGCAGGGTGCCGACGAAGTGGGTCAGTGTGCTCTTGCCGTTGGTCCCCGTGATGCCGACGACCGGGATGGTCAGGCCCTCCGCGGCGTACCCGAT
Source organism: bacterium (assembly GCA_030424555.1). Taxonomy (GTDB): domain Bacteria; phylum Myxococcota_A; class UBA796; order UBA796; genus JAUHWK01. The sequence goes on from JAUHWK010000072.1 coordinate 8,533, forward strand.
CTCGCCGACGAGCCGGGCGTCGCCTCCGGGGGCGCGCGCGGCGGGACCCAGGACGGGGTGTGTGGCGACGTCGATGCCCGGGCTCACCACGATCCGATCGGCCGCCGCGACCACTGCGTCGGTGAGGGGTCCGGACCCGGTGTCCCACCCGGCGTCGGCGGGCGGCTCGTTCCGTTCGTCCCACAGGGTCACCCGGGCCCCCCGCGCCCGCGCCAGACGCGCCGCACTCCGGCCGCTCCGACCGGCCCCGACCACCAGCACCCGAGGGCTCGCCGTCATCGCAGCTTCAGCGTGCTGAGCGCGATGAGCGCGCTGACGATGCTGAGGATCCAGAACCGCACGATGATCTTGGGCTCACTCCAACCGGCCTTCTCGAAGTGGTGGTGGATCGGCGCCATCAAGAACACCCGCTTGCCGGTGCGCTTGTACCAGCCCACCTGGATGATCACGCTGAGCGCCTCCATCACGAACACGGCCCCGACCACGGCGAGCAACAGCTCGTGGTGGGTGAGCAGCGCGAGCACGGCGATCACGCCACCCAGCGCCAGGCTGCCCGTGTCCCCCATGAAGATGCTGGCCGGGTAGGCGTTGTACCAGAGGAACCCGAGGCCAGCGCCCACCAGCGCGACCGTCACGACCAGCAGCTCCCCCGCCCCCTCCACGAACGGGATCTGCAGGTACTCGGCAAACCGCGCGTTGCCGCTGACGTAGGCGAGCAGCCCGTACGTGGCGGCGGAGGTCATCACCGGACCGATCGCCAGCCCGTCGAGCCCGTCCGTGAGGTTGACCGCGTTGGACGCCCCCACCAGCAAGAACAGCGCGAAGCCGACGTACAGGACCGTCAGGTCGATCCCCGGGGCCAGCGTCCGAAAGTCGAGCGCGACCTCCTTGAGGAAGGGCAGCGGGACGACCGGCTCCAAGGCCCCCGACCACAGGCCGCCACCGACCGCCGCGCCCCCGATCGCGAGCTGCAGGACGATCTTCCAGCGCCCCGACAGCCCCGCCGAGGACTGCTCCATCACCTTCTTCCAGTCGTCGATGAAGCCGATCACGCCGTACCCGACGAGCACCACCAACGCGACCCACACGCCGGGCAGGTCCAGCCGCGCCCACAGCAAGGTCGCCACCGACACGCCCGCGATGATCACCAGCCCACCCATCGTCGGGGTCCCGACCTTGGTGAGGCGGTGGCTCTCCGGGCCGTCGTCTCGGATGATCTGCGCCCGCTTGCGCTCCTTCATCCAGGCGATCATCGCCGGGTACAGCGCCGCCGACAGGGCCAGGGCGGTGATCAGGCACCACGCGCTGCGAAAGGTCAGGTAGCGGAAGACGTTCGCACCGGGGACGGTCTCCGCCAGCGGCACGAACAGGTGGTACATCATGCCGGGACTCCTCCGGAGGCGAGGGCCTCCACCACGCGCTCGAGCCGCATGCCGCGGCTGCCCTTGACGAGGACCAGGCCCGGCCCTCCCTGAGACGGCCACGCCGCCTTCACCACGGCCGCCGCCGACGCCGGATCGCCCGCTGCGACGATGCCGTCCACCCCCGCTGCCGCCCGCGCCATGCGCTCCCCGACCACGACCCGCGACACGGCCGGGGTGGACGCCGCCAGCGCGAGGACCTCTCGGTGGTAGCGGTCCTCCTCCTCGCCGAGCTCGAGCATGTCCCCGAGGACGATCGCCACCGGACCCGACGCGCCAGCGACCAGGCTCAGGGCCGCCGCCATGCTCATCGGGTTGGCGTTGTACGTATCGTCGATCACGACGGTGCCGTCGTCGAGCACCACCCGCCGCAAGCGCCCCCCCACCGGTCGGTAGGCGGCCAGGCCCGCGGCCGCCTCGACGAGCGGGACGCCCACCGCGTGCGCCACCGCCAGAGCCGCCGCGGCATCGTCTGCCAGGTGCGCGCCGGGTGCCGGCAGCGTGGCGTCGAGGGGTCCCTGGGGGGTGGAGAACCGAACCTTCGTACACCAGCCGTCCACGTCGACCGACGCCTCGACCACGCGCACGTCCGCTCGCTCCGCACGGCCAAACCACAGGACCCGTCCCGCGGGCGCCACGTCCGCCAGCCACGGATCGTCGGCCGAGACGACCGCGACCTGGTCTGCGCCCGTGGTGTCGACCGCGTGGCCCTCCTCCGCCCGCACCGCCGCCAGATCGCCGAGCGCTTCGAGGTGGGCCGGCCCGATGTTCAAGCAGACCCGGACGTCGGGGTCCGTGATGCGAACGAGCGGGGCCATCTCCCCCGGTCCCGAGCTGCCGAGCTCCACCACCGTGGCCCACGAGTCGGCCGGGGTCGCCAGCATGGTGAGCGGCACGCCCAGGTGGTTGTTGTCGTTGGCCCGGGTGCGGTGGACCACACCTCCGGGCGCCAGCGCCGCCGCCACGAGCTCCCGGGTGGTGGTCTTGCCCGAGCACCCCGCGATCCCCACCACCGGACCCGCCAGCCGACGACGGGCCGCCGCCCCCAGCGCCTGCAGCGCCGCCGTGGTGTCGTCGACCGCGACCCAGGGACCGTCCCACCCGTCGGGCTTGCGGCAGAACACGCCCCCGAGGGCCCCCGCCTCCGCAGCCGCGGCGGCGAACCGATGCCCATCGAACCGGTCGCCCACCAGGGCGAGGAACCAGGCCCCGGCGAGGTCCTTCCGGGAGTCCGTCTCGATCGGGCCTGCCCCCGGATCCTGGCCGTGCAGCACGCCCCCGGTGGCCTCGGCGATCGTCGCCCCGTCGAACTTCACGCGGCCTCCTGCGACGCCGCGGCGAGCACGGCGCGGTCGTCGAACGGCCGCACCACCCCACCCTGGATCTGCGTGGTCTCGTGGCCCTTGCCGGCGACCACCACGACGTCCCCTGGACCCGCGGCGGCCACCGCGTCGCGGATCGCGGCCTCCCGGTCCAACAGGACGGTCGCGCCCGGGGCGCCCTCGGCCACCGCCGATGCGATCGCCTGAGGGTCTTCGGATCGTGGGTTGTCGGAGGTGATCCACACCCGATCCGCACACGCCGTCGCGACGGCACCCATCGGGGCCCGCTTGCCTGGATCCCGATCGCCCCCGCACCCGAACACCACGAACACACGCCCCGCATCCGTGGTCCGCACCGCCCGCAGCACCGCCTCCAGCGCGTCGGGGGTGTGGGCGTAGTCGACCAGCAAGCGGCGACCCCGGGCGTCGGGCACCCGCGCCATCCGACCGGGCGGCAGCGGGGTGTCGGCCAGCGCCTGGGCCAGGCACGACGGATCCACCCCCACCGACACGCCCGCCATCCAGGCCGCGACCACGTTCAGGGCGTTGTACCGGCCGAGGGCCGGCGTCGCGAGGGTGTGGGCCCCGAGCGCGCCCTCCACCGCGATCGTCGACCGCTCCCAGCCCGGCGTCCAGTCGACCACCCGCACGTCGGCCGATGGATCGACGCCGTACGTCCACCGATCTGCCGGCGGCTCCATCTGGGCCCAGGCCGGATCGTCCGCACACAGGATGGCGCGCGGCATGCCGCCCGCCGATCGCAGCGGCGGACGCTGGAACAGCGAGGCCTTGGCCTGCGTGTAGGCGGCCATCGTGCCGTGGTGGTCCAGGTGATCCCGCCCGAGCATCGTGAACACGGCCGTGTGGACGTGGACCCCGGCCATCCGTCCGGTGACCAACCCGATGCTGCTCGCCTCCAGGGCCATCAGGACCCCGTCCTGTGCAACCAACGCGGCGCACGCCCGCTGCAGATCGCTCGGCTCCGGGGTGGTGAGCGACGACGGCCAGGAGGACGCACCCGCCGTGATGCCGAGGGTGCCGGCGTACCCGGTCGTCCGACCCGTC
>JAUHWK010000587.1 GCA_030424555.1 bacterium
ACGGGGGAGCATCGACGGCGGGATCGGTGTCGTCCGTCTCTTCATCCGTCTCGTCGGTGTCGCCTCCGGTGTCGCCGGTCTCCGCGGTGTCGCCGGTCTCTGCGGTGTCGCCCGTGTCTCCGGTGTCGCCCGTGTCGCCCGTGTCGTCCCGGTCTCCGGAGTCCGACGTGTCGAGGATGTCGGAGTCGAGGACGTCCCCGCCCGTGTCGTCGGGATCGCCGTCCTTGGTGTCGCAGGCGGCGAGCAGGACGAGGGCGGCGAGAGACCATGGGCGCATGAGGACTCCTGTCCGGACGGGAGGGTTCGGTCAGCTTGGCACGGCCTTGACGAATGCGACAAGCGCGGGAGGCCTCCGCTGCGGGGGGAGGTCGGTCCAACTCCGGAGACCGTCGATCGCGCCGTGGGCTGGGGGCAGACGCGGGGTGGGGCGGTCGGCAACGCGGCCCCTCCCACCGTGAACGGTCGTGCGGAGGGGCGCGCCGCGCCACGACGCGGTGAGGGCCGGGATGGCGAGGCGTCGGGCGGCCGGGCGTGGAGGGATCCCCGTCGGACCGACACCGGGTGCCACATCGCGCAGGATCCGTTCGATGGTGCTTGGGTGGACGGCCCCCCCTTGCGTTACACTGACGGATGAATGGTTCCCGCGCACGAAGGAGGTTCGATGGAGCCCGACGTCCGCATCTTCGAGGTGAGCCTCCGGGACGGACTCCAGAACGAGTCCGTGTTCGTCCCCACCGAGGACAAGCTCGCCCACCTGCATCGCCTGATCGATGCCGGGGTGAAGGACATCGAGGTCACGAGCTTCGTGCGCGCCAGCCGCATTCCCGCGCTGGCCGATGCGGAGGATCTCGTCGCCCGGCTTCCCCGCGTGGACGACGTCCGCTTCTGGGCGCTCGTGCCCAACCCCATCGGGATGGACCGGGCCCTGGCGGCCGGCATCACCCACGTCTGTACGTTCCTGTCGGCGTCCGAGACCCACAACCTGCGCAACGTCAACCGCACGGTGCGCGAGTCGCTGGCGGGTCTTCGCAAGGTCATCGGCACGGCGGTCGATGAGGGCGTGCGGGTGCGCGCCTACCTGTCCACGGTGTTCGGGTGCCCCTACGAGGGAGACGTCCCGGTGGCGCGGGTGGTCGATGTCGCCAAGGCGCTGATGGATCTCGGAGCAGACGTCCTGGCGCTGGGCGACACCACGGGTGTCGGGCTGCCGGGGCAGGTCGAGCAGGTGCTGGAGGCGCTGGATGCCGCGGGCATCGGGCCGGATCGCATCGCCCTGCACGCGCACGACACGCGCGGCACGGCCCTGGTCAACGTGTGGGCGGCCTACCGTGCTGGCGTTCGTCGGTTCGACGGTTCGGTCGCGGGCATCGGCGGCTGTCCGTATGCGCCCGGTGCGGCGGGCAACGCTGCCACCGAAGACCTCGTCCATCTGTTCGAGGCATCGGGCCTGCGCACGGGGATCGACCTCGACGCGCTGGGGGCGGCAGGGCGCGAGATGGAGTCCCTGCTCGGCCGGCCGCTGCCGGGTCGGATGCACCAGGTCATGGCGTCCGCCTGTGCGGCCGATGCGGGATCCAACCGCGAAGGCCCAGGAGGCTCGGGCACGGAGGGGCACAACTCCACCGATCGCAACGGTTCGGATCTCCAGGCCCACGCGGCCGGCGCGTCGGGCTGATCGGGTGGCGCGCATCTTTCTTCGGGTCCTGAGCGGGTCCCGGCAGGGCACGAGCGTGCCGCTGCGGGAGGATGAGTCGCTCGTGATCGGGCGGGTCCGGGGCGATCTACGGCTCGACGATCCGTTGATCAGCGGGGCGCACTGCCGCGTGGTGTTCCGCAACGGCCGCTACGTGCTGCAAGACCTGGGGAGCACCAACGGCACCATGGTCGATGGCCGACCGGTGCAGGACGTCGTGTTGCGCCCAGGGGCCGAGGTCGTGGTCGGCAACACCCGCCTGTTGGTGTTCGACGCCGAGTCCGAGACCGACGAAGAGGGGCCGGGCGATGCGGTCGCTTGGTTGCTCGACGAAGAGGATCCGGCAGACGACGTGCCGCCGCCCGCGATGTCGTCCGTCCTCCGACCGGTGGAGGGGCTGGCGCTCGGGCTGCGGGTGCTCGCGGGGGCCGACCGCAACGTGACCTTCCCGCTCACCGCAGGCACCTCCACCGTCGGGCGCAGCCAGGGCGAGGTCCCGCTCGTCGACGCCGAGGTCAGCCGCAAGCATGCCGTGGTCGAGATCTTCGGCCGGTCGATGGTGTTCGTCCGTGATCTGGGCAGCACCAACGGCACCTACCACAACGGGCGGCGCGTCCAGGTGAGCCAGCTGAGCCTGCGCGACACCGTCGGGTGTGGCAAGTCCGTGATGCGCCTGATCGAGACCGATCGCTGAGCTCAGCGGGCCGCGCGGACGGTGCGGGTCCACCCGGTCAGATCGTCGTCTTGCCACGCCACGTGCAGG